>LIUJ01000045.1:372-3487 GCA_001462255.1 Fibrobacteria bacterium GUT77
GCCAAAGTCGCCGAATGGGACGGGGGAGGGGGCGCGACGGTGACGTTGAGAGCGGGGGGGTTCATCTCTACCCGTAGTCCTGCAAGGAACGACTGAAATATGCGCCCGGACCAATCGCGATGCGCCGAAAAGAAGAGGCGCGGTTTCTTCATTGCGGTTTTTATAGTATAAATCAAGTTTACATAATATATATTATGCGACATTTCGTATACCGGGTTTTAGGGGCATTGTCTTCATGGTTTTTGGCGGTGACTGCATGTAAGTTATTGCGATATCATGGGTTACGACTTATCGTAAATCAGCTTTTAACGTATTGTCGTTAAAATCGCGCACTGGTTTGTAAATCAACGGGTTATACTTCGTCAATTCTTGTGAGACGTACTCGATGATTAATTCGTATTAATTGTAAAATCAACAAGTTATTTGCACCCAACGGCTTCAGCGGCCAAGCCTTTTAATGTATCCACACACCTAACGTGGTATTCGCCGCGTTGACCCGCGGTGAACTTGCCGTAGTTCCTTGTCAGAAAGCTCGGATGGTACAACGGCACCGTTTTTATCCCTTTGTATTTATACGACGCAATTCCGGCGATCCTTCCCATGGGCGCGCCGACGGTTTCCGGTATCAGGGCGTTTGACGTCGACATCCCTAAGGCCACTAAGACCATCGGCTTTATCGTTTCAATGTCCCTATTCAACAAATGGATGCAATCATTAAGCTCCCCTTGCGTCGGCGCCCTGTCTTTTCCGCCGGCGTCCAACGGATGGAATCTAACGGAGTTACTTATCGCCACATTGAACACAAGCCCGTCGTCCCATATAAACTTTATGATGTTGCGCAGGTAAGCCCCGGCCTTGCCGACGAACGGCTGACGCAGTTTGTTGTTCGGGTTCATGTTGATATCCTCATCCTTGCCGGCGCCTTGACCGACAAACATCAGGTGGACGGTACCGTAATTACCGTCGCCAACGCTACCGCCGTCCCTAATAACCACCTCGGTAGCCGTAAAACAACAGCCGGCAAATTCTTTGCAAGCCTTGTTTTGACAATCACATGGGATCATTTTTTTGGTAATATCCATAAATATCCGTGGTTTTTAGGTAATTTGTTTGATGATAATGACTTATTACCGATTTATTACGACCTTTTCGGCAATAGGTGCGGAATCAATTCATAAAACGTCATAACTCGCGTAATTATAACCGATTACTGATAATTTATTATAATGTCTTCAAACGCGGTACAAAATCAATTCATAAATAATCGTAATTTAAGTAATTGTAATGATTTATAACATATTTCTACAAAAATTTGCATCCTTAATTGGGATACAATTTAAAAAATTGTCTTAATTCGTGTTATAGCAATGACTTACCACGTACACTTTTTCATTTGATGTCCAAAAGTTCAATATCAAAAACCAAATACGCGTTGGGCGGAATGACCCCACCGGCCCCGCGCTTCCCGTAGGCCAATTCCGGCGGCAATACTACCGTTCTACGCTCGCCTTTTTGCATGTCTAAGATCGTCTCGTCCCACCCGGGGATAACTTCCCCCACGCCGGCTTGGAAGTCTATCGGCTCGTTACGGTCACGCGATGAATCGAACTTCTTTCCATCCGTCAGCAAGGTTCCGGTATAGTGAACTATGACCGTTTGGCCCTGCGCCGGTTTCTTCCCATCTCCCGCCTTATCAATAACATAGCGTATCCCGCTTTTAGTAGTCAAAGCTTTGGCGAATTTTTCCTCAATAAGCTTCTTCTGCTTTTCTACCTGCTCCGCCTCCACCTTTCCCCTCTTCTCGGCAAGCTGTCGCGCGTAGAGCTCGAACGCCTGCTGATCGGTCTTGAACTCCCTCGCGTTCTTACCAGATCTCACGATGTTGACCTTCTTTATGGCGTCTCCCCTCGTTATGCTCCTTACAACCTCCATACCCTTGACGACCTTACCGAAGACCGCGTGACGCCCGTCTAAGTGCGGCGTCGCCGAAAGCGTTATGAAAAACTGACAACCGTTGGTTCCCGGACCGGCGTTTGCCATTGAGAGGATACCCTCGGAGGTATGCTTTAGGTCGGGATGAATCTCGTCGGCGAACTGATACCCCGGGCCCCCGGTACCGTTGCCGTTGGGGTCGCCGCCCTGAATGACGAAGTTCGGCTCCACGCGGTGGAAAGTCAACCCATCGTAGAAGCGCACGCCCTCTCCCCTATTATGTTTTATCGTTCCCTCGGCAAGCCCGACAAAATTCGTCACCGTGAGCGGTGCCTTCTCAAACTCCAATTGCAACACTATCGTACCCTTAGGCGTCTCAAGCTCCGCGAAGAGTCCGTTCCCTTGCCCAACAACCGGCGTAGCGGCGGTGAGCGCGCACGTCGTGGCAAGCGCCACGCCCAAAACTTTCTTTTTCGACTTTTTCTTCTTCATTTTCTTCCGATCTGTGTGTGGACTGAAATATCATCAATACATATACATTAATACAATGTAAATTCTAACGTTAGCATAAAATTAACGGCAACCTCAATCCCAATCAAGCGGTGATTTTAGCCCTCCGGGAGCGCCACCGTCCTGCCCGATATTCTCTTTAGCCCGCTTAAACTTCTCCTCAATCTCCGCCTTACGCCGCGCCTCCTCCTCACGCGCCGCCCTCATCTTCGCGTCCCACCCCTTGTCCTGCTTGGAATCCTTGAGGAATTGCGCCAAATCCGCCTTTTTATGGTCGGCTTCCTGATGATCGACGATCCTAAGCGTAGACGAATCAATCCACAACGTCCCTTTGCACATAGGGCACTTGGTCTCAAATAGACTCATAACGGTATTAATCCTCCCCCCACATTCAAAAAACGCAACGAATATATAAATATACAATATGTAGTAGTAAAATGTCAATAAAAATCTTTATTTCGGGGACAAACCCCAATATATGGGGGTTCGGGAGAGTCAATAGTCTAAAAAAATTTCAAAAACCTTACCCGCGCTTCCACAAAAACACCTCGCAACACAATACCAACCCGAACAACAACCACAGCCGATACGACCAGACGTTGTTTGAAAGGTTGCCCATACGCTCTACGAAATCGCCCGCCTCAAAGTAATATATGCCCTCCGCCCCCAAATC
>LIUJ01000046.1:0-3545 GCA_001462255.1 Fibrobacteria bacterium GUT77
GTGTTCGGCAAGGAAAACATCGAGGGAAACCTCGTTTCCTTCAATATAATAACTCCTTTCCCCCTCATATACATATTTCGCGTCGGGGTTGTAGCCTACAATCCCGTAACTGCCGTACGCCCCCAAACTCTTTAACCTGTTTTGTTCAACCGTGAAAATCTCGCACTGCGCCGCGTGACAATCGTTTTCCGAAATCATAAGTTCGGGCGTGCCGTCGCCGTCAATGTCATAAATATTGAACCTTCTGAACCCCGAATCATACTCGGTATTATCGGCATATTCGGATACTTTCGCGTAATACAGTTCGCGCCAGCCGCCCTCCGAAACAGGTTCTTCTGCCGCCGCCGGTTCGGGAATTGCCGTTGTTGTTTCTTCCGGTATAATCGGTTCAACGCCGTAATCGGCGGGTATGCTTTGTCTGCACGCCGTAAGTATCAGTATGGCAAGCGTTATGATAAGCGTTTTTTTCATGTTAAATCACCCCACGCTTATATATTACCATATCCGCGCCGAAAAATCAACAATAATTCTTGACATATCGCATAATTTGTGGTAATATAACTTAAATAACTGTTTTAGGAAGGGTACTATTGTGAAAAAATTCAACGTCGGGATTATCGGGGCGACCGGCATGGTCGGGCAGAGGTTCGCGCTTTTATTAGAAAATCATCCGTGGTTTAACGCAACGGTTCTTGCCGCTTCGCCGCGTTCGGCGGGCAAAACTTACGGCGAAACCGTGAAAGAACGCTGGCTAATGACAAAACCCGTCCCCGAGAAATACAAGGACATTGTAATAACGGACGCGTCCGACGTAAAAAATGTCGCCGATAAAGCGGACTTCGTCTTCTGCGCGGTCGATATGAAAAAGGACGAAATCAAAGCGTTGGAAGAAGCTTACGCCAAAGCCGAAGTACCGGTTATGTCCAATAACTCGGCGCACAGGCACACGCCCGACGTTCCGATGCTGATTCCCGAAATCAACCCCGAACACGCCGACGTAATCAAGTTCCAGCGCGAACGGCTCGGCACAAAGCGCGGCTTCATCGCGGTTAAATCGAACTGCTCGATTCAAAGCTACGTACCCGCGCTTCACCCGCTGATGAAGTTCGGGATAAAAGACGTTCTCGCCTGCACGTATCAGGCGATAAGCGGCGCGGGCAGGACGTTCGACACGTGGCCCGAGATGGTCGACAACGTGATCCCGTTCATCGGCGGCGAAGAGGAAAAGTCCGAGCAGGAGCCGTCGAAAGTTTGGGGGCATATCGAAGGCAAAGCAATCGTTCCTGCGGCGAAGCCGAACATTACGGCGCAGTGCATACGCGTGCCTGTCAGCGACGGGCATTTGGCGACGGTGTTCGTGCGGTTCGAGAACAGTAGTAGCAAGCCTTCGAAAGAGGAAATCATCGCTTTATGGAACGGTTACGGCGGGATCAACCTGCCGTCCGCCCCGAAGAAGTTCTTGAACTATTTCAGCGAGGATAACTATCCGCAGGTGAAGATTCACCGCGATTTGGAGAACGGCATGGCGATCTCGATCGGTCGACTGCGCGAGGATTCGCAGTACGACTACAAATTCGTGTGCCTGTCGCACAACACGCTTCGCGGAGCGGCGGGCGGCGCGGTTCTTATGGCGGAACTGTTCGCGGAGAAGGGCTATTTGGATTAATGGAGGTATCATGAAAAACACAGTATTCACCGGCGCGGGAACCGCTCTCGTAACGCCGATGAACCCCGACGGAAGCGTCAACTACGACGCTTTCGGCAAAAACATAGATTGGCAGATTCAAGAGGGAATCGACGCGCTGATCGCGTGCGGCACAACCGGCGAAGCCTCGACGCTGACCGACGAGGAGCATATCGAAGTCATACGCTACTGCGTTAAGCGCGCGAACAAGCGCGTCCCGGTGATCGCCGGAACCGGCAGTAACGATACGCTGTACGCGGTCGAACTGTCGAAAGAAGCCGAGAAAGCCGGCGCGAACGCGCTTTTGCAAGTCACGCCGTATTACAACAAGACTTCGCAAAAGGGGCTGATCGCGCATTTCACGAAAATCGCGGACAGCGTGAACATTCCGATAATTCTGTACAACGTGCCGTCGCGGACCGCCATGACCATAGCGGTCGATACTTACAGGGAATTATCGAAGCACAGGAACATCGCCGCCACGAAGGAAGCTTCCGGCAACATCGCGTTAATCGCCGAAGTGATCGCGGCTTGCCCCGACTTGGACGTTTACAGCGGCAACGACGGCGAGATCGTCCCGATCATGTCGCTCGGAGGAATAGGCGTGATCAGCACCTGCGCGAACATCATTCCGAAGATAACGCACAGTATAGCCGCGCTTTGTTTAGACGGCAAGTATAAAGAAGCCGCGGCGTTGCAGCTGAAATACTTAGACCTCATGAACAAGCTGTTCATCGACGTGAACCCGATTCCGGTCAAGGCGGCGATGAACCTAATGGGCATGAACGTCGGGAATTGCAGACTGCCGTTATGCGAGATCGACGAGGCGGGACGGGCGAAGCTTGAAGCCGCTCTCAAAAACGCGGAGCTGTTATAATTTCGGAAGGGATGTAAAAACAATGACGAAGATCGTGCTGTCGGGCGCGTGCGGCAGAATGGGGCGCGTAATCGCGGAGCTTGTCCGCGAAAGCTACTCCGATCAGTGCCGAATAGTCGCGGGCGTTGACCTGATCGGCGAGAGATACGCCGACTTCCCCGTCTATCCGAACGTTAACGGCGTTAAGGAAAGCGCGGACGTCGCCGTGGACTTTTCGCACCCGTCCACGCTGACCGACTGCGATTTGCTGTCATACTGCAAGATAAAGAATCTGCCGCTTGTGCTTGCCACGACCGGCTACGGCGAGGACGCGATAATGCAGATAAAGTCCGCGTCCGCGCAAATCCCGATCTTCTTCACGTTCAACATGTCGCTCGGGATCAATCTGCTCCAAGACTTGGCGAAGCGCGCGGTTCGCGTACTCGGGAACCGCTTCGACGTCGAGATTGTCGAGAAGCACCACAACCGCAAAAAGGACGCGCCTTCGGGAACCGCGATCATGCTTGCCGAATCGGTTAACGCGGAACTTAACGGACAGCGGCGTTACGTCTACGACAGGCACAATGTGTTAAAACCGCGCGAAAAAGACGAGATCGGCGTACACTCGGTTCGCGGCGGAACGATAGTCGGCGAACACGAGGTGATATTCGCGGGGCACGACGAAATCATCACGCTGTCGCACTCCGCGCTGTCGCGCGAAGTTTTCGCGGTCGGCGCGCTGAACGCCGCGCTGTTTTTGGTCGGCAAGCAAAGCGGATTATACAACATGAGCGATCTGCTCAACAACGCGTAACGGAGGGAAAAATGGAAATCATCATCACCGAGAACCAGTCGGTCGTCACGTTCAACAACGTACCCGCGCATTACGGGAATTCGTTCATCTGCAACGCGCTCGAACAGGCGGCTAACGTCAACATCAATATCGACATGATCGCGCAGTCGCCCGCCACGTCCGAGAAGATCAGCTTCGGCTTCACGTTCGCG
>LIUJ01000046.1:3755-4134 GCA_001462255.1 Fibrobacteria bacterium GUT77
CGACCACGGCAACGTCGCCGCGCCTTTGGTGAACTGCGGCAACGTGAAAATCGCGGTCAAGTCGGAAGAAATGGTCGGCAACAGCGGGTTCGCGGCGAAGACGTTCGACGCGTTGAAGGCGATCGACTGCCTGCCGCTGCTCGTGACTACCGGCTTAGACGAGATCTCGCTGCTGATCCGCGAAAGCGACCTGCCCGATTTGGAGAAGGAGTTGAAAGCGGCGTTTAATCTATGACGCGCGAATTCAAATCCTCCCCGCGCGAAATGCGTTCCGAAATCATGATGTTTTCGCTGTTTTTTGTAATCGTGCTGTTAATTATCGGCATGCTTTGCGGGACGTTCCAAGCGGGCGGTTTTACGGCGAAGGCGCACGTCGTCG
>LIUJ01000047.1:0-912 GCA_001462255.1 Fibrobacteria bacterium GUT77
CTTGCTTGCGGAGGCGGATATGAGCAGGGTATCAAACGTCAAGCGCGACCCGTTCAAGGTACGCGACCTGTTGCGTTCCATAGCGCGCAACACCGCTACGCCGGCGGAGATCACGACGCTGGCGGCGGATATTCATGAGAAAGAGGTAAACGATATTTCGCGCCCGACCGTTTATGACTATTTAGACGCCCTAAACCGCCTGATGATAACCGAAGATCAACCGGCGTGGAACACGCATATCCGCTCCTCGGCGTCGTTGCGTAAAACGCCCAAGCGCCATTTTACCGACGTCTCCTTAGCCGTCGCCGCGCTAGGAGCCGACGCTGACACGTTACTCAACGATATCAACTTCACTGGCTTTCTATTCGAATCCTTAGTAATACACGAACTTAGAGTGTACGCCCAAGCGAACGACGCGGACGTGTACTACTACCGCGACACAAACGGTTTGGAGGTAGACGCTATAGTACAAAAACGCAACGGCGATTGGATCGCGTTTGAGATAAAACTCGGCGCGGGGCAAATAGAGGACGCCGCGACGAACCTAAAGAAAATGGCCGCTCTGATAAATACGGAAAAGGTAAAACCGCCGAAATCGCTGAATGTCGTAACGGGAACCGGAATAAGCTACACCCGCAACGACGGCGTAAACGTGGTGTCGCCGGCGTCGCTCGGGGCGTAATTGTAACGCCGTAACCTAAAAAATGGGGGGATACAGTGTCAATCGATGCCGAATTAACCGACTGCCTGAACTCCGCTATAAGCCGGCGCGTGTTTCCCGGGTGCGCGTTGGCCTACGTTTATAGGGGCGAAAGTTCCGTCATTACCGCCGGATATAGTACCTACGGCAATGAAGACGGTTGCGACGACGACAGAAAACCCGTTCCAGTTACCGAAGACACTCTCTACGAT
>LIUJ01000047.1:966-1620 GCA_001462255.1 Fibrobacteria bacterium GUT77
AAGTCGGATAAAATCGGTTTACACTGATTCTGGGACAGTCTCAAAAAAGGGGGCCATACAGTGTCAATCGATGCCGAATTAACCGACTGCCTGAACGCCGCGATACGCCGGCGCGTGTTTCCCGGATGCGCGTTGGCATACGTTTATAGGGGCGAAAGTTCCGTAATTACCGCCGGATACGGTACCTACGGCAATGAAGAAGGTTACGACGACGACAGAAACCCCGTTCCCGTTACCGAAGACACTCTCTACGATTGCGCCTCAATCACCAAAGCCATACCCGTCAGCAATTTGGCGCTATGGTTGATCGACCGCGGCAAACTGCGTATCAACGCCCGGCTTATCGATTTTGTCCCCGAATATATCGGCTCTTTCAGAGACGCCGTTCTTATACAACATTTATTGACACATACTCTCGACTTCGACTTTCGCCTCTCGGAATGCAAAGATTTGCCGCCGGAGGAGTTGTTAAATACCATTCTTAGCGTAAAGATGAAACACGCGCCCGGAGAAAAATTTTGCTACTCCAACGCCGCCAGCATTCTATTAGGCCTTGTGGTGGAACGCGCCTCCGGTAAGCAGTTGCATAAGCTCGCCGACAAGGTTTTTTTTGACCCGCTCGGTATGGTCGACACTACTTTTATCATCAATGAG
>LIUJ01000047.1:1962-5852 GCA_001462255.1 Fibrobacteria bacterium GUT77
GAAACGATGGCGTCCATGCAAACCAACCAAATCCCGCACATACGCGGCGCGTGCACCGGTTTGGGTTGGGAGTTGAATCAGGAGTACATGGGAAAGAATCGAAGCCCCAAAACGTTCGGGAAGACCGGGTTCACCGGGTGCGCGGTGGTTATCGATAGGCATAAACAATCCGGATTCGCGTTGCTGTCGAACTATACTTGGCCGAAACGCAAGCCGAATAGGGATATGATAAACGAAGTTCGCGGGAATGTGGCGGATATCGTGCTTGGGGGGTAGTTGACAATATGCTAAACAAGCATCCGAAATTCACCGCTATCGACGAGTCGTTCATGCGGCGCGCCCTTGTCCTCGCGGATAGGGCGAAGGGATTGACGTTTCCCAATCCCGCCGTGGGCGCGGTTGTCGTTGACGCCGCCGGTAGGGTTGTAGGCGAGGGGGCGACCGGCGTTTACGGCGGACCCCACGCCGAGAGGCGGGCGCTTGCGCAGGCCGGCGGCGCCGCGGCTGGGGCTACGATGTATGCAACGCTGGAACCGTGCTCGCACTTCGGGCGGACGCCGCCGTGCGTCGACGCCGTTATAGAATCCGGCGTCGCTACGGTAATCGCGGCGGTGAAGGATCCCAACCCGCTTGTCAACGGTAAAGGATTCAAACGCCTCCGATCATGCGGAATTTCCGTGAAGACGGGGCTTTTGGCCAAAGAGGCGGCACGCATCAACGAAGACTTTTTATGGGCGGCGGCGACAAAACGCCCGTGGGTAGCGCTGAAAATCGCCATGACCTTGGACGGGCGCATCGCCGACGATAACGGTGGCTCGAAGTGGATAACCTCCGCCGCGTCGCGCCGGACGGTACAGGAAATCAGGCGCCGCCACGGCGCGATAGGCGTAGGGGCGGGAACGCTAATCGCCGACGACCCCAAACTAACCGCAAGATGCGCCGGAAAAACGTACTATCCGACGCGAATCGTCTTTTCATCGACGGAGAATCTCCCCCCAAACTCCTACTTCATGACGCACACTGATGAAACGAGAACCATTGTCGTTATCAAGAATAAGAGAAGACAGGGAATTGACAAACGCGGCATTGGTGAAAAAGGCGGTGTAGAATACTGGCACACCGGTTCAAGCGACGCCGCAGAATCCATAAATAACTTTTTGGATATGGCCTACGCTGAGGGAATAAACAGCATACTGATAGAGGGCGGCCAACGCGTGGCGAGCGCCTTTTTGGAAAACGGATTTGTCAACAAACTGTACTTGTTCTACGGCAACAAAATCTTCGGAAGCGGAAAGAACGGATTCTCATTCTCGCATGGGTTGCCGGTCAACGATTCATTGATACTAAACGACATTGATTATCAACAAATCGGGGACGGCTTCTTGGTTACCGGCTACGTCACAAATAACCCCGCACTCCGTTAAGGGGGCGAAGCTCGGTAGAACACGTTACCTAAGACAACGCAAAACCGTGAAATGCGGATCACGCAACGGCTTCTTTTGCGCACATTCGCTCCACCTCTTTCGGAGTGAACAAATATCCCCCGTCGTCGGGATAAGGCTTGTCGTGGAGGAGTTCCACGGACAATAACAATTCACGCCGGATTTTAGGCTTCGCGCCGCCGTTCTACCACAATCGAAACGCTTTGTCCTTTATGTCTTTCTTAACGGTAAAAACAGCGCCGCCGAATTGCGCGTAATCGAACGCGGTCTCCCGCTCTTCAACCGTATCCATTTGACGCCTCCATTTGCCGACCACAGCGCGTCCGATAAAAAAGGCGATTACAAAAGATATGATTGCTATAATCGGTAGCATTACGTTTACGTCGGCGCTCGCGATAAAATAGACGAGTTTCGCAATTCCGACCACGGACGCGTCGCCGTTCCTATAGTTACTCAACGCCCACGAGACCCTTTCCGTGATTTCCGCCGTGAAGAACAGATACATGAACGCGACTACAACCGGGAAAAAGCCGCCGGTAAGAAGCGTCATATACCTCAACGCCTTGCCCTCGTCCACCGGCAACCTGCCCACAAGCTTGCCCGTTTGACCGTTCATCATGAAGAGGTAATTGTCGCCGTCGTACTTTGTGTTGAGCGTCCACACCGGAAACAGGCCGTATCCCGCCTTGCCGTCTTTTACCTTAACATCACGCTTCGTAACCTCGAGCTTAGTGTAGCCTTGGGCCGAGGCCTCAAACGCCTGATCCATCGTTTCAATAATCCTCGTCATAGCCCGTTTCTTGCAGTCGTTTACATCCACGTCGTACTTTTCCGCGACGTATCCGGCAAGATACGACGGGTGGAATTTTTCCAATTGGCGATAGTTGAACGGCTCTATGGCGTCCATGTATTCGTCGTCCATTTTCACGGAAGCGTCTACCGGGACTCTTTTAAAAATCATGTAACCTTTTCGTAGCACGGTATAGTGTATGGTACGGCGATGTTTTCCCCCCGTTTCTTTGGTCGCGTGGTACTCGATGTCCCCGTTGACCAGCGCGTCGAAGAGCCAAAACGGGGCGTAAACGCCTTGTAACGCGGTCAAGCGGTTTTTCGATGTGAATAAATCCGGGAGGAGCCGCTTGCCTTCGTAGAACTTCGAGAGCGCCGCGACGGCCGCATTTTTATTAAGCTTAAAGGGGATAACGCAATCGGGTTTCAATATGCCGGATACGCGCTTCGCGACAATTTGGGCATTGCCGCAACACGGGCAGACCATAGCGATAGCTGTCTTGCCGCCGTAAAGTTCCGCGCCGCATGAGGGGCATCCGCCCGACGCCAAATCGTCGTCCTCGAGGTTTTCCCATACTTCAGCGGAGCATTTGAAAAAACCTTCCTCACCGCTTTCGGATTCCTCAAACACATCGCGCTCAAACACCGTTCCGCAGGACGGGCACTTCATTTTTTGAGTTTCTATGTCAAACCCAACGGTTCCGCCGCAATCGGGACAATCGTAACTTTTTATATCCATAAATATAATATATATTAAACTCAATATCAAAAGCAAGATTTATTTGTGGGTTCGCGAAAAACGGTAAGAGGCGTTGACTTTACAACTTTGATACAAATCCATCCCCCTGTCCCCCATCTCCCAACATTCTACCGCCAACGACAAAAAAACGATTTTGATTTTTAAACAATAACCTCACACGTCTTCAACATCTCCTCAATATCATCATCCAACGGAATTACGTCTTTATGGCCCAACGTTAACGCGGCTACCGGCGCATGCGTTGTACTTACGTCCGAAACAAGCTCCGGCGTCTTCTCGATTCTCGCGTTACGGTAATTATGGCGTTCCCCGCGTTTCAGTCTCTGCCGCGTACGCGCCGCCTGTCGGTCCGCCGTTCCGTTCGTTCCTGATTTATTGTTCGCGTTTTCGCTCAGTTTAAATGTAGCGACCAAATTAGCGAGCTCCACCGCCTGGCCGGAAAGTTCCTCGGCATCGGCGGCGGACTCCTCCGCGTTGGCGGCGTTTTGCTGGGTTACTTGATTCATCTGCGCCATCGCGGTGTTCACCTGCTCTATCCCATGCGCCTGCTCTTTGGACGCCGTCGCTATTTCGGCTATAAGATCGCCCACTTTTCCCGTGCGGGTTAATATTTGACTCAGAGAATCGGCGACCTCCTCCGTGATCTTAACGCCGTCGTCGGCGTTTCTCACCGACTCGTCGATCATGTTCGTCGCATTCTTCGCCGCGTCGGCGCTAAGCAACGCGAGATTGCGCACCTCTTCAGCGACGACGGCGAAACCTTTGCCGGCCTCTCCCGCGCGAGCCGCCTCCACCGCCGCGTTGAGCGCGAGCAGGTTGGTCTGGAAGGCTATGTCGTTAATCGACCTGACAATCTTCGCGGTGTTGTCCGCCGAATGCTTTATCTTGTTTATCGCGTC
>LIUJ01000048.1:0-886 GCA_001462255.1 Fibrobacteria bacterium GUT77
ATGGATAAACCGGAAATTTCCGCAAATTTCTCCTGAGTAAAGCCCAGTTTATTCCTTAGTGTTTTAAGGTTTTTGGACAGAATCAGACGAACTTCCGGAGTTTTTTTTGCCATTTCTTAGTATAGGGAAAAAACGGAAATGGTTTGCAAGTTGCTCAAACTAATACAAATAATAAGTATAAGCGGATGTATAAAACAAGTAATTTATACTAAAAATTTGTGAGGTTTGTGAGATCCGCGGTAAAATCTTTATTCTCTGTCACCCACCCTACAATCAGCGGAACTAGCGCGGGTATAATGCTTACAAAGAGGAACAAACATCCCGCAAGGGTCTGCTGGGAATAAAACGCCCACCATGCCGAGGATGCGATTAAGGGCAGGGACGCGGCTGCCGGGATTGAAGGGATAATAATATACCAGCGGCGGTATTTTATAATACAGTCGATGAAAAAAGATATGCCCAGGGTCTGGGCTGTCCAGAGCAGGGGGACAAGAACAAGCATAAGCGGCGAATACAGCACAGACCTGTTCACCGAAAGGTAAAAAGCCGCCGGAACAAGCCATAGGAACGTAAATCCGCCGATATCCGCGTCAGCGGGAAACAGGCGAAACGCGATCAACAGAACGCAAACAACAATCGGGACAAGAACCGGAAGACTCACCAGGTTTGTAAAACCGCTTAGCCAGCAGGACAGGCCAAATCCGGACGGCGCAATAACCGGGCCTGTAAGATAAAGCACAAAAACAGCGGCGCAGCCAAGAAGCAGCGCCCACCCCGCCATGCTGTTTTTTTTAGCGGAAATTGAACGCCTGAAAAAATAGAACAGGGGTATCCATAACAGACAGAAAAAGCTCATAGCCTATTGTATACATTGCCTGTGGAAAAT
>LIUJ01000048.1:1111-1477 GCA_001462255.1 Fibrobacteria bacterium GUT77
TCACATTCAGGCTGGCGCGGCGTTTTTTCCGTTTCCGGAGATGAAGAAGACCGGACAGGCGTAATTAGCGCAGCCCAGGGAACCGTAGCGGCGGCGGCGGCTGTGGTATTTGCTGAATACCTGCGCTCCAAAGCCGCCGGAAAATCCGGATCGCCAATAGTTCTGGTTGGCCGCGACAGCCGGCCCAGCGGCAAAGCCCTGGCTGACATAGTAAACGCCGCTCTTATGTCACATAACAACGGGACACAGTTATGTGTCACGCGATCTGCCGGAATTACAGCCGCGCCGGAGATTATGGCGTGGGCAAGAAGCCTGGACAGCCTGCCCAACAACTGCGGCTTTATTTACATATCGGCAAGCCACAAC
>LIUJ01000048.1:1697-1965 GCA_001462255.1 Fibrobacteria bacterium GUT77
TTCTTCCGGCGCAGGAGATGGCGGCATTGTCCGCAGATCTCCGCTCCCTCCTCGCCGATGAGGACAGTACGGAGGTTTTGGCGGAGTTGGTTAAAGCTGTCATGGAACGCGGATTGGCGCAGGACGGTGAAACCGCGGCAAAAAAAGAAGCGCTTGACGCGTACTCTAAATTCTGCGATGAAGTCGCGTGGGGCGGAGACGGCAGCTACGGCTGCCGCGGCGGCGGTATAAATGCGGCATTCAAGAAAGGCATCGCGGCGCGTCCGTT
>LIUJ01000048.1:2172-3148 GCA_001462255.1 Fibrobacteria bacterium GUT77
CTGCGATTTTAACGGCTCGGCAAGGTGCGTGTCCGTTGACAGGGATTTCTTCGCCCGGCTGGGAATACGTTTCGAGGCAATAAACGCAGATCCCGATAAAATTGTCCACAGGATCATACCCGAAGGCGAATCTCTTGAACCTTGCCGCGTTTTGCTTGAAGAAATGCGTCATCGTGACTCCAGCTTTGCACTGGGTTATGTGCCGGACTGCGACGGCGACAGGGGTAATCTTGTCATATGGGATGAGAAACTCCAAAAAGCCCGCGTTCTTGAAGCCCAGGAAGTTTTCGCCATCGCCTGTGTCGCCGAACTCGCCCAGCTTACATGGAATCTGCCGCCTGACGCCAAAGCTTTATCGCGCACCGCCATAGCGGTGAACGACCCTACCTCTTTCCGCATAGACCGCGTCGCGCAGGCCTTTGGCGCCGAGGTTTTTCGCGCCGAAACAGGCGAGGCCAATGTGGTAGCCCTTGCCCGCAGACTGCGGAAAGAAGGCTATACCGTCCGCATCCTTGGGGAAGGCTCAAACGGGGGCAACATCACTCATCCCTCCGCGGTACGGGATCCGATCAACACCGTGCTTGCCCTTGTAAAACTCCTTGTGGTAACAGCGGCGGACAACAAGCCCGGCCTGTACAAGCCCGGCCTATTTGAGCTTTGGTGCAATCTGACAGGAAATCTGTACCGCCCCGGCTTTAGCATGGGCGATATAATCGCGAGCCTGCCGCCCTTTACCACTACGCCCGCCTCCGCGCCGGAAGCGGTGTTGAAAATAGTCAGCGCCGATCATGGCGCGTTAAAAAAACGTTATCAAAAAATTTTCATGGATGAATGGGAAGAACAAAAAGAACGCCTTGGAACCGCTTACGGCATATACAGATGGCAGGCAAAAGCGTACAATGGGACAGAGGAGCGCGACGTTACCGACGATTTCGCGCAGTCCGGCAGGGGCGGGCTGAAAATATGCTTCCTCAAC
>LIUJ01000049.1:0-7791 GCA_001462255.1 Fibrobacteria bacterium GUT77
TGCGACGCTCCGCTCAGTGCGACGTTCCGCTCAGTGCGACGTTCCGCTCAGCGCGACGCTCCGCTCAGCGCGACGCTCCGCTCAACCACCCGGTCAGGACAAGTGGTAAAGATCGACAGGAAGACTTGAATGTAACACTTTCAAATCAGACGGATAAACGACCGGCAGTACGCCGAACCTTATCGTCAATACACCGCCCCCGACTCACGGCAAACGACTTTTCCGTCCCGTATGTAAAAACGGTCTATCGTCGTTCCGAGGTTGCACAGTACCTCGTACCCTATCGTATTGCCGATAAGCGCGACATCATCCGGCGTGATGGATTCTCCGCCTTGTGTCCCTAAGGCTACAACCTTGTCGCCAACGGATACGGACGGCTTCGCGCCGGCGTCTACCATAATGTAATCCATAGTCACGTTTCCGGCTATGCGGTATCGCTTTCCGCCTATCAGCACAAAACCTTTGCCGTTTAGGTAACGCGGTAGCCCGTGGGCGTAGCCTAAGGGGATGGTCGCTATCCACGTGTCGGTTTCGGTAACGTAATTCCCTCCGTATGAGACGGGCGTTCCCGCGGGGAGTTTTTTCATCTTGACGACATGCGAAATCAGTGAGGCTACCGGTTTGAGGTTTATATCAAAATTTTGCGTCGGATCGGGCTTGCACCCGTAGAGGGCGATCCCGGGACGCGCCAACGTACAGTAGCTTAGCGGGAAACGCAGGAACGTCGCCGTGTTCCCGTAGTGAATGTGCGCGGGCGGATGTCCGCCGCCGCGGAGATTATCGATGCCGTTACGAAAGCGTTCCAACTGACGGGTTACGGTTTGCGTGTTCGGTTCGTCGGCGCTCGCCATGTGGGTGAAGACGCCGCCGATACGTATGTCGCGCGTCGTGTTTAATTTGTCGATTAGCGTGTCAATCTCGTTCGGCAACAATCCCATACGGCTCATTCCGGTATCGATATTCAGGTGGAAGTCGACGCTTACGCCGTAGGATTTCCATCTGTCGACGTCGCTCAAATCGTTTAACGCGAACGCGATTCCGTTGTCGGCCCCGTAGCGCAACTCTTCTTCCGTCGCCATTCCCAATACCAAAATCGGAAGCGTTATTCCAAACGTCCTGAGGGTGATTGCCTCCGCGGGGCGGGCGACCGCGAAAAACGCGACGTCGCCGCCGTGTTCCAACGCTTTGGTGATTTGAGCACTGCCGCAACCGTAGGAACTGTCTTTGACTACGGCGATGATGCCCACGTCGCGCGGCAGGGTTCGGCGGATTTGCGTGAGGTTGTGCAACACGTTATCAATGGAGATCTCTACGTATGGGGAATACGGCGGACGTAGGGCGTTTGTGTCGTTCATATCACGCCGTCTTCTCCGCGATAATCTTCCATTCGCCGCCGACGTTTTGCCGGAAGAAACAGGAAAAATAGTTTTCGTGGCAGGCCGCGCCCGATTGCTCTATCTTGAACAGCAACGCGTCGCCGTCGCAATCGATGTACACCTCGCGAACTTTTTGCGTGTGCCCGGAGGTCTCGCCCTTCTTCCACCGCTTTTGGCGGCTTCGGCTCCAGTAGACCATGTCGCCGCCGTCAAGCGTTTCGGAGAGGGTTTCGCGGTTCATGTAAGCCACCATCAGCACCTGATTCGTCTTGACGTCTTGGGCTACGGCGGTGACTAAACCGGCGTCGTTGAATTTTACTGCGTCAATCAATCCCATAGCGTTATGTCCTTCTTGTTAATATGTGTTATTCTCTAATTTGCCCGTTGCCGCGCACAATCCATTTATACGTAGTCAAATCGCCTACGCCCATAGGCCCGCGGGAGTGCAGTTTGTCGGTTGATATTCCTATCTCGCAACCCATACCGTACTCCCCGCCGTCGGCGAAGCGCGTGCTGGCGTTTACCATTACGGAGGCGGTGTCTACGCGTGCCGCAAAGGTCTCCGCTTCCGCTTTCGATTCAGTTACTATACTGTCCGTATGGCGCGAACCGTATTTGTTGATGTGGTTTATAGCGCCGTCAACCCCGTCTACGGTAATGACCGACAGGCGTAAATCGAGATATTCGTTGTACAGGGCGTTCTCGTCAACGGGTTCGATTTTGTCCGACAACTTCCGGCTCTCCTCATCGCCGAAAAGCGTTACCCCCTTGTCGATAAGCGCGTTGATTATGCTCGCCTTCTTCCGTAAGTCAAGCCCGGCGTCGAGCAGCAGGGTTTCCATCGCGTTGCACACGCCGGGGCGCTGTACTTTCGCGTTTACGGCTATCGGCACGGCTTTGTCCATGTCGGCGTTTGCGGAGACGAAGACGTGGCACACGCCCTTATAGTGCTTGATGACTGGTATGCGCGATTTTTCAACGACCATACGTATCAAACTCTCTCCGCCGCGCGGGATGATGAGATCGACGTAGGCGTCCTTTTGCAGGAGCAACTCCACCGCCGTCCTATCGGTGGTTGGGATGAACTGTAGCGCCGCGGCGGGCAAACCCGCTTCGGACAACGATTTGGAAAAAAGTTCACATAGCGCACTGTTTGAGAAGAACGCCTCCGACCCGCCGCGTAAAATAACCGCGTTGCGGCTTTTGAGGCAGATGGCCGCGGCGTCGACCGTGACGTTAGGCCGCGCCTCGTAGATGATCCCGATCACCCCTATGGGTACGCGCATTTTGCTTATTTTTAACCCGTTGGGCCGCGTCCGCTCGTCGTAAACCTCGCCTACCGGACTGCTTAACTCGGCCACCTCGCGCAACCCGCGAATCATGGAGGTCAACGCCTTGTCGGAGAGCGTTAGGCGGTCGATCATGGCCGCCGACAGACCCTTTGCCTTGGCGGTCTCCAAATCCTTGCCGTTCTCCCCCTGAAGCCGCGCCTTGTCCGACTCCAAATAAGTCGCCATAAGCAACAAGGCCTTATCGATATCGGATGTAGGGTAGTTCTGCAAGAGCAACGACGCCTCGCGGGCATCGCGGGCGATATCGTCTATTGTCTCGTTGAGCTCGAAGATTTTGGAGGTTTGGTTGTCTGTAGGCATTGGCGACCCTTATCGTAACCGTTAATTGTGGAAAGTATGTTGATCGGCATCAACGGCGATAGATTGTCATTGACGGATAAATATAATAAATGCGGTCGTCAAAAGCAAATTTTTACGGTATGGTCGCGCTTATTCGCCGTAGCCGATCCCGATTCTCACCGTCAGCCCGCGTCCGGGTATCGGTTTCGCGGTGCGGCCGTCGCGAGTCTCTCTCTTGGCGAAATCATCCTCAAACTTGGTGGGCATAAGCCTAATGGCGTACAACGCGTCAATGCGCGTATAAAATTCGGTACCTATTTTTACTCCAATGCCGAATTTGCCCCACAACGCGCTTAAAGATTTTATGGACGGGTGGCCGTCTTTCCCGTCAAACGAGTAATCCTCCCTAGAGCCGTCCGCGTATTTTATAGTGGTGGTTTTATTGTTGGTGGAGTCGGCGCCCAACCACGCAAAGGCGTATTCAATCCCATAGAGCGGGAAAAACGCTACGCGTGAAGAGCCGATCACCGGAAATTTTCCGAACACGCCAAGACCCATATACGCGTGCGACATGGTAATCTGGTTGTTGGTATCGGCCGGTTCGGAACTCGCCCACCTCCCGCCTCCCACGGTAAACGACATCATGAAATCAAAATACCCCGAACCCATAAACACATGAAACCCGCCGCCGTAGAACGGCATTACCAACTCACCCTCATTTCCCGAAGTATCCGTCCACGATATGCCGCCGCCGAAGTCCGACGCGAAGAAACCGCCGAATCCGGCCGTTTTCCCCATGCCGCGCTTGGAATGTGACTCGTTTGAGCGAGAACCGGCGGAAGAATGAGACGCCACCCCGCCTGACGCGCTTTGCGCTATAGTCACCTTTACGGTCTTGTCCCCGGAGGTAACATTGAACCAATCGTTGTTGCTCAACGCCTCGTTGTTCTTTGGGCCGCACGTAAGCGAAAACGAATCTCCGTATTTTC
Source organism: Fibrobacteria bacterium GUT77 (assembly GCA_001462255.1). Lineage (GTDB taxonomy): Bacteria > Fibrobacterota > Chitinivibrionia > Chitinivibrionales > Chitinispirillaceae > GUT77. The sequence continues at coordinate 3,997 of LIUJ01000049.1, forward strand.
TTACCGAACACCTCTCCGGCAAAAAGGTGATATCGTAATCGCCGCCGTCGGTGCCTACGGTAAGCGTCTTAGTGCCGCCGACTGCGTCAAAAGAGACGGTAACATCGGAGCTGCCACCGTTTACACGCAAATACGACGCGGCGGACGGCGATAATTGTCGGGCTGATAGATGTACCGGTTCCGGCGTGTCGGCCACGCTTACACGTTTGGACGGCGGCGCCGGTTTGGAAGACCACTCGTAGGCCGGCGCGGATATCGGCGCGGACGCGGGGGCGGATGTAGGTTCGGACGTAGGCGCGTAGCCGGTTTCCATTTCGGTGGGGTTGAAAACCGTGCCTTGGACGCAACGGACGGAAAGACCATAGACTGTTTTTTCCGTACTTTCGTTTACTTCGTCACTGTAGTTAATATGTTTGCGATAAGCGTTCCCGTTACTTGCCGCCGTAGCCGTCCACCAGTATCCGTCTCTATCTATATTGCGGAATTGCTCGGTAGTATATACGTAACCGCCGGGTAACGCCGAAAATCCAAACATATCATTACCGTCCCTATAAACGACGGATCTAAGATTTTTTCCGGCGTAGGAACCGCCGGCCTCTTCAATTAAATCATTCCACTCCTGTCGTGTCGGCAGATGCCATCCTGTCGGACAGATTGTATTTGCCAAACCCCACGAGTAGAGCCTACCGTACTTATCGCAATTGGAATCTTTGTTGTCATAACACCAAGTTGTGCTCGTTGGCGGCTGATATTTCAGATTTTCCGCCATCCATGTTTTATCGCCTATTTTTACCGTATTGTATTTTTTACCGTCTCGGTCGTCAACCAACTGTTGTTGTTTTCCTGATATCGCGCTTACCGTAAACCGCGCCTTCTGAGGCGGCGCCCCGTTTACGGAGGCGACGCGGATGGTTAGGTTGTCGCTGATGTCGTCCGCCTTGACGCCGTTGAAACTCACTGTTTCTTGTGTTGTTTTTGTAAATTCCGTAGAGAATGCTTCTCTATTAACGCTAATGCGGAAAGACGGGTTTAGTTCAACCGTTCGGTTGCCGATTGTCCGTCCCCGATCATTTACCAATTCAAAGACGACTGAAATCTCGTACTGTTTTGCGGAGCTATATGGGCGAAATGGATTTACATCGGACACACCGTTCCATGGCCACCCGTTTAGCTCCCAATCATTTTTTCGCTTCGTTGCGTTAAGTCCGTCCAGCACGGCGTTGGCCGCCCCAAGCGCCCGATCCATCGCGCTAAACCATTCGATGTTGGCCGTCAACATTATACCTATGCTTAAATCAATGGTTTCCTCTTGATAATTGATATTTCCTTTTCTAATGTTTGTGGAGTAACGCAACGTATACGGCGGAGCGTCGGAAGCGTTGATTATTTTGTAGAAAGTCTCCTCCGTCTCCTTAAGCCGCGCGATCCAGCTCTTCCGCCAAGCGATATCGTTGCGGGTATCCGCGCCTATATTTCCGCTCGATATGTTGGCAAACATTATCGAAGACCGGCTCGACGCCTCAACCAAGGACGGGTCAAAAGCCGCCGCCTGATAGAAGTAGCTGAGCGCCGCCACCTCCGTCCCCTGCTTTTGCGCCGTTATACCGCGAGCAAGCATCGTCTCCGCTTGTATCCTCGCGGTATTCGCCGCCCGCGTCAATTCAGCCCGCGCCTCGTCCGTCAAGCTTACGCCCAACTGACGAAGCAAATCAGCAGAAGCCGCCTTAATCGCCGAAAGATCCTCCAACGCGAGCAATGATACGGGCGTAGGAGAATAAGACGCCTTACGCACACCGCTCGCAACGTCGGTTACCGTAAGCTCAAGCATAAACGCGCTCGCCGTCTTGCTTATGGAACCGGTGAGAATATGACTCGCGTTGGTAAGATTGCCGATCTTGACGCGGTCGGCGTCGGAATAGTTCCCCGACATAGACTCCTTCCACTCCGCGAAAATCTTCTCAAGATTCTGCCGGTCGATGATGGTCATCGCCGAATACTTGTTGAGATCCCCGGTAATGGAACCCTGAACCAAAGACAACATCCACTGCTCATCGGCGGAAAGACCCTTGCCGACAGGCTCAAGGACGGCGAGGCGGATGCTTTTGCCGCCGTCGCCGGTGTAGTAGGGTTGCTGTTGAGGTTGCGGTTGCGCGAAAGATACCGCTACGCAAAGGGCGCATGTCGCGAGGGCGCTTTGGGCTATGGTTTTAACGATAGATGTCATTATCGAACTCCTTATGATCGGTTTGTTATGTTGAAATAGTAGACAACATTACTTCTGAATTATTGACCCTTTTTCAGTTCTGCCTCTATTGTTGATAACATACTCTCAACCGACGGTCGCGACATAATTGTCGGATATTCGTTCAACAGCCGTTGAAACGTTTGTATTGCCATCGAATAATCCGGTTTAACACCATCTACCGTAATCGCACGAACAGATACCGCTTGCGTATAATAGGCAAGACCGAGTAAGTACATGGCCAGTCCGCATTCGTTGCTCTTCCGACCGTCGCAACCAGCGAGTTGTTTCTTGTATGTGTCTATATCTTCCAACGCCCGTTTGGCTTTCTTTCGTGCGTTATGATCTTCGGCAAATGATTTCCCGATTGCAGAAACAATTTGCGACACACTATCGGTGGAATCCATATATCCTATGTACTTAAATTCATTCCAACCTGTTGTTTTATCATAAGCACTACCTTGAGGTACATATAAGGTACACGCCTCTACATCCAATTTATATTTAATATCCATGGTAAGTTTTGGTGGTATTGGATTTTTAATTATTATGGATTTCAAGCCTTTGCAATCATTAAAAGCATTCTCTTTAATAGATATTACACTATTAGGAATTTTATAATCACGTGTTACCCTACCTGCCGGATACAGCATTAAAATTGTTTGATCTTTGTTGAATAATACCCCATCAATTGAACTATATTCGGTGTTTTTAGGATCTATATTTATTGCGGTCAACCGCGGATACAAAGCCCCCCCGCTAAAACCATCCGGATAAATTTCCCGATCGAAACTCATCATTCCACTGCCGATAGTTATGTCGGTCACGTTAGACATCATCCTTAGCCATCCACCGCAACTCTCAACCCCATTCCCAACGATCACCTTTGTGACATCCTTGATCTTTTTACACGGAAAGGCTCCGGCAGGGGCTTCCGATTCACACGCATCACCATATGAATACATATCCCCTTTCCCGCTGATCGTAAGCGTCCCCCCCTTAAATGTCGCGGTAACATTCGTGCCTACCTTCCACGTCTGCGCCCACGCGACCTCTTGCGCCCATATCATCAATAGCGCCGTCAACAACAATGTCCGACTATTTCGAGTAAAAAGACTCATACGACATTCCCCTTCGCTAAACGTTACATGATTGATTAATACCGAATTTATTGAGCGGGGCGATACTTAAATAATCGAGCCGCCCCGGCAACCCTCACTGCCGAACAATACCGTACATACCATCTTGCTACATACATTTAGAATTGTTGGATGTCAATAAAGACCGTTTGTTCTTTCTTTCTCAACACCAAAACATTTTTTCGTGTCGGAAAGATAAATAACTTGAGACGGGTAACCTTGTTGTTTTGCCAAAGCGATACATTCTTTCTGCGTTTCGGTCGTACCTATGTTTGTGACTTTTCTCTCGCCGCCGCACTTATCGGTCTCCGGAGTATAAAAATACGTTAAATATCCGGCCTCCCCCGCCATTACGCTACACTCCTCCTCGGTACCGGCTTCGCCAACGTCAACCACGTGTGAAAGAACCCGCGG
>LIUJ01000049.1:7811-8279 GCA_001462255.1 Fibrobacteria bacterium GUT77
TCCTTTCCCCGCTGGCTCTGGCTTGTATCCCTGTTTCGTCAACCCCCAAATCTCTACAAATTTTACGACACCAATCGGCGCACTTGCCGTCCGACATCGGTTCGCTTGTATTACTAAGGTGGCTAGAGAACGTTCTAGGTCCAGGTTGCGCAATACCTTCTTTAAAATTCTGGCTGAGAAGATACGAATTCATACCGGCGCATGAAATACATAACATAACAAAAACCGACAAGACGGTTAAACTGCGTATAATGCTTTTCATTTTTAAATCCTTTCCGTTCGTTAAGAACATAAGTATTTTTGAAAGACTGTCACTTGCTTTTCCGCATTACGGCGCTAATCAGTCGGCGACGCAACGAACGGAGAAACCGGCGTTCTTGTCGTAATATCTCTCATCCGCGTAGTCATTACCGCAGTTCATGAGCCGACTATACGCTTCGCCGCTCCCGATCTCCGTGGCCGTCCACC
>LIUJ01000050.1 GCA_001462255.1 Fibrobacteria bacterium GUT77
CGACGAGAGAGACTTCCGTTGGTCGTCCTTATGTTTTATAATATACGTTATTGAGTTGAAAAAATCAAGTAAAAAATTATTTTTTATGGAAATCGCTACAGCGAAAAAGTCGATTGCCGTACTTCCGTAAATCCCGACGTGTCGTATGCCGCCATCATTTATATTATATGGGTTAGTGTGGGATTAACCGGAAACGTCGGCTATGAGGATAATCCGTTGCGCGTACGAATAAAAATTTGCGGGATTACCCGCGTTGAGGACGCTTTGGCCGCCGTCCGCCTCGGGGCGGACGCGCTGGGGTTCATATTTGTTCCGGCGAGCCCGCGGTACGTCAAACCCGTTGACGCCGCCGAGATTATAAAGAGGCTTCCGCCGTTCGTCTCTAAGGTAGGGGTCTTTGTCAACGAGGAGCCGCGCCTCGCCGTTGAGGCTTCCCGTACCGCGGGGGTAGACGTCGCGCAGCTCCACGGCGACGAGACGCCGGAGTATTGCGCCGGTTTCCCGTTGCCGATTGTCAAAGTCTTTTCGGTGGGAAGCGGTTTTGACGTATCGATGATGCGGCGGTACGACGTCGCCGGATACCTGTTGGACACCTATGACCCTAAGCGCCGCGGCGGTAGCGGAAACACCTTCGATTGGTCAATCGCCGCCGAAGCGTGCGGTATGTATGACAACGTAATTCTCTCCGGCGGACTTAGCCCCCTCAATATCCGCGAGGCCGTTGAGCTTGTGCGCCCCTACGCCGTCGACCTGAACAGCGGGGTGGAGGCAGGTCCGGGAATAAAAGATTACGACAAGATAAGGGACGCCGTCTCCATTGTTAAGGGGGAGTAGGCTGGCCTCACTCTACATACATATACCGTTCTGCGCCAAAAAGTGCGGATACTGCGATTTTTATTCGCTTGTCGTCAACGACGAACCGGATGTCGACCGATACGGTACGCGTAGTAGCGCGGTCGTCAATACACGCTTCATCAATGGATATATCGACGCGTTGATAAATGAGTGGGCAATGTACGAGTTCGCGGGAATTTTGGACCGCCGCGGCGTTGACACAATATACATAGGCGGCGGAACGCCGTCGCTTATGGATATTGACGCGTGGGAGAGGCTCGACGAAAAGCTGTTTTCTCGTATTGACAAGGCGGGAATCAAAGAATGGTCGGTTGAGTGCAACCCGGAATCGTTTTGTATGGACAAGGCGAAGGCGTATTCAAAGAGCGGCGTAACCCGCCTGACCTTCGGCGTACAGTCTCTGAATGACGGGGAACTGGCGCTATGCGGCAGAATTCACAACTCGGCGAGGGCGCTTGAGGCCGTCTCCGAAAAACGCCTCTCCGCCATGTTCGATTCCATTGGCGTCGACATCATCTACGGGTTGCCCGGCCAAAGCGTTGATACGTTAGACGCCACGCTGTCGTCCGTCCTCTCAATTCCGCACGTAAAGCACCTGTCCGCCTACGAATTGACGATAGCGAAGAACACGCCGTTCGGCAGGCGCGGCAAAAAATTACCGCTACCGGATGAGGACGTAGCGGCGGAGATGTACGAATTGATCGGCAAACGTTGCTCCGAGCGCGGGATGGCGCAGTACGAGGTATCAAATTACGCGCTGCCCGGCCACGAGTCCGCCCACAACAAGGCCTACTGGTCGCACAAACCCTACGTTGGCCTCGGCGCGTCCGCGCACTCCTACATACATCCCAAACGCTGGGGCAACGTCCGCGACGCGGAGCGATACATATCGATGATATCGTCGAACAAAAGGCCCGTGGATTTTGAGGAGGCGTTAACGGACGGAGAGCTGGCGGAAGAGACGTTGCTTTTGGGTCTTAGAAGCGTCGCTGGCATCAACAAGCGCGAGTTTGAGACGCTTTGCGGTGCCGAAAGCGAAAGAGAGGCGCGGCTAAGAGGGTACATAGAAACCGGGCTTTTGGTTGATTCCGGGGAGAGGCTGATACCCACGTCCAAAGGCATGCTGTTTGCGGATATGATGGCGCGCGGGTTTATTTGACGACAATTATTCCTACCAAAAGCAGGACACTATAAACTGTCCGCTCTACCTGATAATAGTTAGTCACTACTAACATATACCGTGTGGAAGTAGGTTGTAGGCGTGCGAACGGGCGCGCCGGCGTCCCCGTGGCGGATTTGGGGGAGGTTAGTGAGAAACGGCGAAATTTAGACCAAAAGCGGCTATTTTACGTCAAATTACGGGTCAAGAGGGGTGGGCGTCAAATCCGGGTTTAAAAAAAATTTTGGCTTTTTAAAAAAAATGTTGACATTGCCGTTAGCATATACTAAATTTTAGGGGTAGTTAGTCACCACTAACTCGATTGGAACGGGATTGGCTGTTTTGTCGTCGTTAGTTGAGAGATGGCCGTGATAGTAATGGTGTAAACCGAATCCAAGGAGGCGTAAATGAAAACGCTAAAAGAAATAAAGCCGGGCGAAACCGTGCGCGTAACCAAAATAGGCGGCGCCGGCCCCGTAAAGCGCCGAATCATGGAGATGGGCGTCACAAAAGGCGTAGAACTCCAAGTCCGAAAAGTAGCCCCGTTAGGGGATCCCATAGAGGTTACGGTGCGGAACTACCAGCTCTCCCTACGAAAGGCCGACGCCGAGTTAATAGAAGTTGATTTTAACTTAGCCGCCGCCGGCGGCGCGGGTTTATCGTCGGAACATTGCGAGGCGGGGTCAAAGCGCCCCTCCGCGGCGCGTCCTACCGAGGGGGTAAAAATACCGATAAAAATCGCCATCGCCGGCAACCCCAACTGCGGCAAAACAACCCTCTTCAACGCCCTGACCGGCTCAAACCAGTTCGTCGGAAACTGGCCGGGCGTAACGGTAGAGAAGAAGGAGGGAAAGCTGAAAGGCTACAACGACGCGGACAAGGACGTAATCGTTACCGACCTGCCCGGCATATACTCCCTCTCGCCCTACACGCTGGAGGAGGTGGTAGCACGCAACTACCTAATCGACGAGCGCCCCGACGTCATTCTC
>LIUJ01000051.1:0-6703 GCA_001462255.1 Fibrobacteria bacterium GUT77
AATCAACAAATATCAAAACAGCGTAGGCCTGACGGTTACTCAAGCCTTGTTGCAAGGTCGCGGCAAGACCGCCAACTTGGTGACTTTGCAAAAATCAAAAATCGATCTAAACATACGCAAAGAGGAATTGGCGGACTACGCGCTGAAGTTGCTTTCCGACACCGAGCGGGCGTACTGGGACTTGTTGTCGAGCGGCGAGCAGATGAGTATCTATACCTATTCCTTGGAACTTGCGCAACGCCTGCTCTACGAATCCGAAGAGCGTCTGAAGATAGGCGGCATAGCCCCTATAGAGCTTGTGGCGCTTCGCGCCGAGGTCGCTTCGCGCGAGCGGCAGTTGTTTGACGCTCAAACTGCTTACCGTCAAAAGGCGTTGACGTTGGCGTATTTGATGAACGCTCCGGATCTGATGGACGCGGAACTGTCGCTGACCGACTCGGCGGGGGCGGGATTCGGCAAAGCGGACGCGGTGGACGATCACATCGAGGCGGCCAAATCGTTCCGCCCGGACTACTTACAGGCTTTCATGCAAGCCCAAAAAGGAGAGTTGGACTTGGTGCAGACAAAGAACGGTTTGTTGCCGCGCTTGGACTTTCACGCCTCGCTCTCCGGCGTGACGGACGCGAAATCGTTTCCGGAGGCGTTGGCGCCGGGCATAGGGTACAAATTCACTCCGGTAATCGCGGCCGGCCTAACGCTCCAACTGCCCATAAGAAACACCTCGGCTAAAGAGCGCTACAACCGCTCGGAATTTTCCATGGAGCAACAGCGCTTGTCGATAGACAACTACGTCCGCCTGATAGACTACGAAATCCGCAGCGCCCACATGGAAGTTTTGCGAGCGCAAAGGCAGATAGAGACCGCGAAGACGGTGAGCGCTCTGCAGTTGCAAAAGTTGGAAGCCGAGCATGAGAAAATGAACGCCGGAAAATCGACCGGCTACGCCGTACTGCAAGTACAACGCGACCTGGTGTCGGCGAACTTAGACGAATCCCAAGCCAAAACCTCTTACGTAGCGGCGCTACTTACATTGTACACAAAAGACGGAACGTTCCTACAGCGGCGCGGCATTACGTTTTGATTACGAGTAAAAAAGGTATTACGAAGGATAACCGATGAAAAACACGCCTAATAAAAAAATCGTACATTATTTTGTTACCTGCATAGTCGACTTTGCGGAAAAGAATGATATTAGCATTAAAGAAGCGTTCTTTTATTTGAAAAAATATAACGGCATACGATTTTTAATGGAGAATTATGACATAGAACACACCTTGTCAAAAGACGATACTTTGGACGCGTTGACGCGCGTCACCCGCCAAAACGGAGGTTCAACCGTATGACATTGTTCCACGGATCCAATATGGAAATAGAACGGATAGTCCTAAGCCGTTGCAAACCGTATAGGGACTTCGGAACGGGATTCTATACGACCGAACTTGAAGAGCAGGCTGTAAATATGGCAAAACGAACCGTCAGGCTTTTCGGCGGAAAACCGTGTATAACAAAACTTTCGATTGACGACGCCGTATTTGAAGACAGCAATATTCGACGGAAAAAATTCGACGCGCCGACAAACGAATGGGCGCTGTTCGTTGTAAACAACCGTAACAGAAATTTCACGGACGTAGGCAGTTTGGAATGCAACTTAGACAATAAATACGACATCGTAGCCGGTCCTATAGCAAACGACGATTTAAGACTGCTCTTTGATTTGTTTGAAGACGGAATTATAACCGTAAGCGAGTTGGCGGACAGACTAAAATACAAAAAATTATCAAATCAAATATCTTTTCACACGGATAGAGCCGTAACCTTATTAACAAGAATAGGAACGTATACTTTATGAATAAAACGCAAAAACATTTAATCATATATATAACAAGGGACGTCGTCGGCTTTATTTCGCAGGACTATAACCTGCCGACCGACACGGCGATGGAGGCATTTTTCAGTTCTAAAATATTCGAACAATTACAAGACGCGGAAAACGGCCTATACACGGAAAGCGCGTCTTACATTTACGAGATGTATAGGAGCGAAATATCCCAATGCGCATAACCGACCGTGAAAAGGGCGTTATTATAGACGCGATAACGCGCGTAGATCCCGAAGCCAAAATTTGGCTTTTCGGTTCACGCGCCGACGACGGTAAAAAGGGCGGCGACATTGATATCGGCATTTTATCCCAAAAGATCGACGTTACGGAAGAAATCGAAATAAGACAAAATATATATGATAAAATCGGCGAACAAAAGATTGATATTGTGGTATCAAAAGACGGACAAGAGGCGTTCTTTAAGTACGCCGTCATGAAAGGAATATTGCTGAATGGATAACGGTTCCATAGAAATGTTAAAAGAAAATTTGTCGGCGGTCAATTTAAGCCTGAATCGACTGGTCTATTCTTTTGAGAAGTGCAACGCGATCGGTCTGAAAAAATCTTATTCGGACGACGAGTTTGAAATTTTTGAAGCAATGACGTCAAGATACGCCAGAACAGCCGATATGCTCATAAACAAGGTATTACGAAACCTTGACACCGTTGAATACATAGACGGCGGAACCGTTATCGACGCGGCGAACAACGCCGAAAAACGGGGTATCGCGGACGCGCAGGAATTGCGGAAACTGAAAGATTTGCGAAACCTGATCGCCCACGAATACGTAACGGAAAGAATCATCCGCTTCTTTGACAAAGTCATCGAGTTTACTCCGCGTTTGAGAACCGTTATTGAGAGACTCAACGACTACTGCTCACGATATGTCGACACAACGGAGCGGACTGAAACGACAGACCGCCCCGTAGAAACTTACTGACATGGGTACATGGCAACACATCACACCCCGACGCAACTGGAGCTGTCAATCAATCACTCATAGCACAACGCACAGAAAAACCGGCGTTCCCTCCACTACCATTTTCTACTTCTTTGCCTTGTATTTCTCCAATTTCTCTTTCTTCACAAAAACGTTGCTTTTTCCGTCGTCATCAGTAATCGTAAGCTCATAGCCCGATAATTTATAATCAGCGGTCGTCCCCGCCGTTCCAAATAACATTACAAGGCGTTTATTCTCTACTTTCCACGTAACGTTGGTCCCTTCAATTATAGCGGTTCCGTCCTTAAACAACTCCATAGTCCCCGAACTCCCATTAGGCGGCGGATCATCGCCGCTTACAAATACCCACTGACCCACCAACGCCGACGGACTATCGCTACCACCGCCGCACCCTACCAACCAAACCGAACCTACAACCAACAACAGTGCCAATCCAAACTTAGTGAATGACTTCATACCGCAGACTCCTTTGATTAATTGTTTGTTGATGATTAATTATCGAATAAAACGACCGCCGCCCACAGATGATTGACGGATGCTATTCCGATTAACACGGCGCACTGTCACGATTAACCGCAATCTTAACTGCCTTTTCGCCTGATTGTTGCGGTTAGTCTTGGACGCATCGGATTGAATTATAGCTCTTTTCCCAATCATTAAAATTTTCACATACACTTTCTGGGGGACAGGAAGCTCCTATATATCGGGTGTTTCGTTGTTTTTTTGGATCACTTGATACTGCCCACCAAGACGCACTAGAACCAACAGACGAGAAACTGACATCACTCGTGAATACTGTTCCATTCCCTCCTGGCAGAGCTGAAAAACCGAAGTCATCAGTTCCGCAATCCTCACACTCGGGCTCCCATCCATTTTTATCTCTTAACTTTTTACCAACTCCGACCCAAAAATAAATATAGCTTTCACCCAATTCCATATCATAGTCTCTCTCTCTTTTACCTCCTGCCACTTGCGCCAGATTATCCCATTCCTTACTGGTCGGCAAATGCCATCCGGGTAAACAAGCCTTCTTCGCGGTATTCCAATCGTATAGTTTGCCGTATTTGTCACAATTAGCGTTATCATTGTCATAGCACAAAGACTTTCCTATCTGATAATTTAAGTTCTCTGCTAACCACGTCTTGCCCCCAATCGTCACCGTCTTGTAAGTCTTCCCGTCCCTCTTGTCGGTGAACGTGCCCTGCGCTGATACGTTGGATACGCACACCGACACTACCACCATAAGCGCCGACAACAACAACGACCGCAACTGCTGTGTAATGAAACGCATAACAAACCTCCTTAAATGAATGTTAAATGGTTATTAAATCAAACGATTATTTTTCTAAATTACACGGTCAAGTGGAGGCCGTGAGTAAGAAAGTACTAGCGCACTCAGTCACGTGCACAACGTACCGAATACCCGTTACTTTTATCTTGACCGCCAGGAGCTAAGCGACCGTTGCCACGTTCCATAGATCGCACGCTCCCTCCATATGGTGGTTCATCAGCTACCCACCAAATACCGTTGTTACCAACATCGAAAAATCTGCCGTCCCTATAGCCGCCGCCCGGCAGAGCTGAAAATCCGTAATCGTCAGTACCGTTACCATTTTTTACCGAACCATAAGCATTATCGTTCCACCCGCTTTTGGCTTTCAGTTTACTAAGTTCATCATATCCCGAACTTTCGGTTATTTTATCCAATAGATCCCATTCCTTTGGGGTTGGCAGATGCCACCCATCTGGACAAACCGCCATTGCGGTATTCCAGTCATATAATCTGCCGTATTTATCGCAGTTGGAATTATTGTTGTCGTAACACCAAGAATTACCCGTTTGCGGTTTATGGTTCAAATTAGCCGCCATCCACGTCTTAGAGAACAATCTCATAGTATTGTATTCTTTACCGTCCCGCGTATCAATTAACGGTTGCGACTTTTCAGCCGACATCGCGGTTATCGTAAACCGCGCTTTTTGTGGCGGAGCCCCGTTTATTGAGGCAATACGTATAGTCAAATTGTCGCTGATGTCTTTTGCCTTGACTCCACCGAATTTTACGGTACCAATTGTATTTTCGGTAAAAGAAGTACGGAACGGATCCCAATATACATTGAAAGCCGGACTAAATTTGACTGTTTGACTGCCTATTACCCGCCCCTGTTGGTTTACCAACTCAAATACAACCGTGATATCGTACTTCTTCAGCGCGCCAAAAGGGTTTGTTTTGGTTACGCCGTCAGGTCTCACGCCATTATAACCGGATATGGCCGGCCAATTTCCTAATCCCCATTCGGATCTCCTATTTGTTGTTTCCAAGCCGGCCATTACCGCGTCAGCCGTCTGAAGCATCTTATTCATCGTTTTGAACCATGCCCAATTGGCACTCAGGTCCGTAGATATGCTGAGTTCTGCCGTTTCTGTCTGATAGTTGACCTTTCCCGTAGTAATGTCGGTGGAATAAAACAACGTATATGGCATATCGGCGGAATCAATTATTTTGTAGAACGTTTCTTCGGTTTCCTTAAGCCTTTCAACCCAATTATTACGCCACACAATGTCGTTTCGGATGTCCGCCCCTATATTTCCGCTCGAAATATTAGCCGCCATAACCGAAGACCGTTTCACCGCTTCTTTCAGCGCGGGGTCAAAACTCGCCGCTTGGTAGTAGTAGCTAAGCGCCGCGACTTCCGTACCTGCCCTCTGCGCCGTAACACCCTTAGCTAACGCCGTCTGCGCCGATATCTGATTAACCTCCGCCACTCCGGCAAGCTCTTGCCGTGCCTTTTCCGTCAACTCCACGCCTACCTTTTGAAGTAGTTCCAACGATGCCCGTCGTATACCGGTCAAATTGTCCAACTCCGCAAAACTAAACGTCCCCGAGTACGTGGCAACCGTCATTTTATCAGCTGTCGCGGTAATGTTCATCTTTATATTATAGCTCGTCGCAGTCTTGGTAATGTTTCCGGTCAAAAAGTGGCTCGTAGGTGCCAACCGTCCAAGCACCACGTCTTGCTTGGCTTCCGCCTTATCATCGTAGGCCTCGTCGATGAGTTTAGCGTATATATCGTCTAAGCGTTCCCAATCCAATATGGAAATGGCGGAATAATTAGAAAAATTGCTGACAAACTCGCCCTGCACTAACGCGGGTATGTAGCCTTGTTCCTTCGCAAGCCCGTTTGATTGCGGTACGTAGATGGTAAGGCTGATCCCATTGCCACCGTTACCGGTGTAGTTCTGCTGTTGTTGTGTCCACGCGATTTGCGTTCCAATTATCAAAACCAACAACAACGTTCGTCCGTATCTCCGCCAATTGAAAAAAAACATAACAAACCTCCTCACGTTGATTAAATGTTAAATAATATAGACCGACCTCTTACAAATCACCGCCTTAATAACTAAGGACACAACGCACTGAATAGGCATCCACCTCAAAGTTCATGCTACTCTCGCTCACGTAGCCACCTGAACAACCCATGCCCTGAGAATAGTAGTAGGTCTGACCCCCTGCATCTGTCCACCATGTGCCATTCTGTCCGATATAACTGAAACTGCCGGTACCGGAGTGGTATTCTCCGCCGGGTAGAGCCGAAAATCCAAAATCATCCGTCCCGCCACCGGTACAGCGCCCTTCACTACTCCAATTGCTTTTAGATTTCAATTTCGTACCCGCCGAACTTTTGCCGCCCGCTGTTGTAATTAACTGCTCCCAATCGTCACGAGAAGCCAAATGCCACCCAATAGGACAGACCGCCAATGCCGCGTCTCTTGTATACAACCTACCATACTTCGCACAGTTACTTGGATTGTTGTCATAACACCACGAGTCCTCCGCCGCTATGTTCAAATTCTCCGCCATCCA
>LIUJ01000051.1:6837-7150 GCA_001462255.1 Fibrobacteria bacterium GUT77
GTTCAAATTCTCCGCCATCCATCTCTGGGAACCTATCGTCACTTGCTTGCACGTTTCGGAACTCGTGCAATTGTTATTTCCACCGCCGCCACCGTTGTCATCACCACCATCACCGCCGTCATCTCCTCCACACCCTACCCACAGAACAGTCCCTACCACCAACATAGCCGCCAACGCAATGACCTGCAATCTCCGTGTAAAGAAATTCATACGATACTCCCCCTTCATTAATGGTTAAATGGTAATTGATTATTTGATAAAACGTGATTGTCAATACAGGCGTTCCACACGTATGACGGATTATTTCTACTAT
>LIUJ01000052.1 GCA_001462255.1 Fibrobacteria bacterium GUT77
TATACCCAAAAAATTGGTAATATATATACATAAGGCGGGGCTGTCTCCGGGGGTGCCGGGATAGCCGCCGTAACCGTCACGATAACCCTAACAAGGGGGTATTATGCGCTTACTCAAAGTCTCAAAACTAGTCGTTGCCGTCACGACGGTGGCCGTCGCGGTAAGTTTTGCCTACGCTCAGAAGCAGCCGCAGGCGAAGAAGGAGGAGCTTACGAATGTAAGCGCTAAGAGCGCCGTCTCAAAGTCCATACTCATGGATGCCGCCCAGGTTCAAGACTATTTAGACGTGAAAAGCCCTGTATCCGTCCTCGACGTGAACGAGGCGGAGGCCGATCCCATAACGCTGAACCGGTCGTTTAAGGACGCGTTGAAGGAGAACGTGGATCGGGAGAATATGGAGAGGATCGCGCGGTAGGTTTTAATGTTTGCGGGGCGGTCGGTAGCGGCCGCTCCCTACAAAACTCGCCTAATCGCTACTTGTATACGGCGTCTTGTTTCTTTTTCATCAAAAGTCGGCAAACTTTTTCGACCAATTCTCTTCCGGTGAACGGTTTAACTATGAAATCGTCCGCGCCGCAGGAGAAGCCTTTTTGTATTTCTTCGTCCTGCACTCCGGCGGAGAAGATGGCTATGGGGATGTCCTTAGTTTCGTCGAGAGAGCGCAGAATGCGGCACATGGTATACCCGTCAAGACCGGGCAAGTTCGAGTCTATTAGGATGAGGGATGGGTTTTGGTTCAACGCGGTAATCAAACCCTGTTCTCCGCTCTCTACCACCAATATGTCGTAAACGTTTTCAATTACCGTGCTGGCCAGCGCCGTTGATTCTTTGTCTTGGTCGATAAACAGTATGATCGGTTTTTCCAGTTCTTCCTCGTCGAGGGCGTTGAGGTCTATGTTGTCGGCCTCCTGCAGGCGGCTTTCGGAGAGATTCGACTCGTCGTCGTCCCAGCTTATTTCGGAGTCTATCGGCAGGGAGACGTGGAAGGTGCTGCCGGGGAAGTTGCCCTCGTCGGTACCCTCGCTCTCCACCCAAACCACTCCGCCGTGGCGCTCCACGATTCCTTTGACGATTGACAGCCCCAGTCCGCTACCGCCGCCCATGAACTTCGACGGATCGGTGGAGTGGCGGTTGGCGCTACCGACCTCGTAGAATGGGGTGAAGATGTTTTTGTGCTCGCTCTTGTCTATGCCTATGCCGTTGTCGGCGACCGTTATGTGGAAGTTCTCGCTATCTACGGATATGGCCACGTTGACCGTGGATCCGTCGGGGGAGTATTTTATGGCGTTGTTCATGAGGTTTATGAACACCTGCATAATCCGGTGCTTATCGCCGTAGAATTGCGGCAACTTCTCCGGAGCTTCGGCGCGGAACGTGATGTTGCGCTTTTGGGCGATTTGGGCCATCTCTTCCACGCAGTCGCGCATGGCTACGCCGAGGTCCATTAGTTCGGGGCGTAGGCGCAAGCGGCCGCGCTCTATCTTAGTAACGTCGAGAATGTTGTTGACGACCTTATGCAACCGGTCGGCGGCGCGCCCAATGCTCTCTATCATACGGTAGACGCTCGGATCGACCTTGTTGCGCATATTATCTATTATTATGTCGGAGTAGCCTTTTATGGAGGTGAGCGGCGTATTCAGTTCGTGAGAGGCGATGCTTAGGAAGTTTGACTTGAGGTCGGAGACCTTCTTCAGTTCGGCTAAGGAGCGGGTGAGCTCGGTGTTCATTTTGGCCATTTGGATGTTTTTGGCCTCCACGAGCTCGGCAACCCTCTGCTCGTGCGTTATGTCGCGGATTACGAGCACCGTACAGTCCGGGTACGGGCCCACCGCCTCCACGTCAAAGGCGCTGAAGCGGCAAACGATGTCGGGGCGGCTGTCAAACACCAAGTCTACCTTGTGATCGGAGAGCGTTCCTGATACGAACCCGTCCATTATGGGCGCCAAATCGACCTCGCGTTTTGCCTTGCTTATGACCCTGTCGGCCAACTCCTTGAAAGTGTAGTCCAGCACATCCTCTCGAACGCAGTCGAAAAGCGTTAGGACGTACTGGTTGACGAATACGGCGGTGGAGTCACGCTGAAAGATCAGTATTCCTATCGGCGTGTACTCAAGCACGTGAGCGAGCAAATGTCCGTCTACCGTCATAACGTCTCCCGGCGTATGGCTGATACTAAAGGCGCCCACGCTACCCAAAATAGGCGCCGCGTTTATAAATATATATATTCTATCGTTGCGACGGCGATTTTTCCATAATTTTTATGACGATTTCATCAAACAAACACATTTTATTTTCACTTGGGGCGGTCGAAAATTGTATTTTCAATCCATGCGATACGTTGCCCTTGCACTTATAACCGCCGCTCTGACGGCCGCCGCCGCCGATACCACGGCCGTAAGGGTCGCCAACGACTCCCTGCGGGCAACGCGCGCTACGGCATACGGCAACGCCGCGCAACCGCTAAACCCCGCGTACCACTCCCAGTCCGACCTGTTCCGCGGCGACGGCGCAAGCGTTCCGGAGATACTGCGCTATCGCGCCCTTACGTCCGTATACGTGCCGTTCTCCCTATCGAGCGGCCTAAACCGACTGCTTTACTACGGCAACCCCGCTTGGCCGCCGCGAAGCTATCCCGCCGCGCCTATAACAGCGCAACCGCCGTTCCTCCCTTACTCCCCGCGCTTCTACGGAGGCGAGCCGTTTGCGGGGGCGCAAACGGAGTCGTTCGCGACCGACCCGTTAAACGGCCTGTCATACGCCACGTACCCCATGGCGATGACCTTCCCGGAACTCTACGTCTTTTGGGAGAACGGCGTCTTTGACCAAAATACCTTTGGCCTAAGACTTAGCCGCCCGTTGAGCTCGCGCTTGGCGCTTAGCGCTTACACGCAATACCGCTTCTTAAACGGCCGGCGCTTCAACCACGAGCGTAACGACATAATAAACTTTTACAAAACATTCTACGCCGACACGTCAAACATTGTAAACGCCGGCTACAATCCGCGCGTCGACGAACGCTCCATGGGCGCCGCGCTATCGCTGGCAAACGCCGATTCTTCTAGACTCTACGCCGCGTTCTCGTACGCGAGCCTACAAAACGAGTACGCGCTCAACCTGCCCGCGGAGGCACCGGATAGGCTTAGGTGGGGGGCGCTCAACAGAACCGCGTACCGGTTCGACGCCTCCGTAACGGACAAAGAGGCGCGGTCGCTACGCGTAAACGCCAAGGCCGCTCTGATAAATGAGGAGCTAAGTTCGTCATACACGGCGGACACGTCGGTAGCTCGCGGCGACGGCAACGCGTTAAGTTTTATCGTCGACGCCGACGCGTCCCTGCCGAGCGGCGTTGGGATGGCCGCCAAAAGCGCGGTTAAACATACCGTACTGTTCAACGACAACGAATACACCTTCTCCGAGCATCGCGTCGAGGCGCTTTACAAACGAGAATTTCAACACCCGCGAGCGACATTAGCCGTAGACGTAGGCACCGGCGCCGCGCTGTTCCTTGGCTTTGATACGCTCTACACCCCGCTTTACAACAACGAAGGGCTATTGGCGTCGACAAAAACCGAGGCGACCGCGGCTCACGTTGCCCCGACTGCCCGCGCAACCGTTACCTTGGCCTCAACGTCGCCCAACCGCCGGTCACTACGGAGGCCGTTGAGCGAGGTCAATGGGTCACAGGGCAAAGTCGATGGGTCATTGAGCAAAGTCAATGGATCATTGAGCGAAGTCGATGGGTCATTAAGCGAAGTCGATGGGTCATTAAGCAAAATCGATGGGTCATTGAGCAAAATCGATGGGTCATTGAGCAAAGTCAATAGATCATTGAGCGGAGTCGATGGGTCATTGAGCGGAGTCGATGGGTCATTGAGCGGAGTCGATGGGTCATTGAGCGGAGTCGAAATGACCCCACATAATCGCCAAGCGCGCCTGAGCGTTTTCGCGGAACTCTCCCCGTACGCCGTATACCCCGACTACGCCCCGCCGGACTACGCCGTCCCACGCTTCGACATCCCCTACGGCGGAGTGTGGGCAAAATCAAGCATGATCGTAGGCGCGGAAGCCCAAGCGCAAACAAGCTTTGCCGGAATACTCATCGGCTACAGAAACCAAACCAACGACGATCTATACCTACTGCGATCCCTCTGGCCCGAAGGCTACCCGCCCTACAGACAACCGAGAAACACCGTAATAGTCGCCCCGTGGACGGAACGCTTCGGCGGCTTTGCCCTACTGTCAAAAGTCATCATAACAGATACAAAACCATTTGTCAAGGCCTCTGCACACCTGTCGCACGTAGTGCGCCCAATGGGAATGGAACACACTTTTGAAACGGAGATAGGCTTCGACTATTGGAGCGTAAACGAGGCGTTCACTTTAGGCTCGTACCAAACAGCCGGCGGCGGTTACTACTACTACGGATGGAACGAGCCGATATTCGACTTAAACGTAAAGATCACCGCGCACATAAAAACTTTTCGCTTGTTCTACAAGATAGACAACCTACTGAACAGAAAATTATCATACGTC
>LIUJ01000053.1:0-273 GCA_001462255.1 Fibrobacteria bacterium GUT77
ATGTAATATATAATTATAGAATTACGGGACGTTATAAATCAATAGGCAATATACAATAAAATTATTACAATAAAACGGTACCGGGAGGCTATTATGAACACGGAACACGGAAGAACTCTGTCGGCGGCGGTCGCGGCGGCGGCGCTGTTTTTGGGGGGATGGGGGGTCAACGAGGCGTTTGGGCAGAACGGCAACCTGCCTGAAACCCAAGATTTTCCCGTTACGTTCTACGATTTCCGCTCGGATCGTTCCAATCCGGAGTTTGAGCAACCG
>LIUJ01000053.1:429-11743 GCA_001462255.1 Fibrobacteria bacterium GUT77
TCCAATCCGGAGTTTGAGCAACCGCACGGAAAGGTCAGCGGGTGCTCGGACAACAGCACCCCGGCGTCCGCCGCGTGCGTCCGGACGGGCATGGTGGGTAGCACGCTTGACAACGATAATAAGCCGGTGCTTGGACCCGTGCCGTACCGAAACTACGGCATCGCCCACTGGTTTAGGGGGTGGGATACCTATCTAAACGGTAAATATTCTAAAGGTACGAATATGGCGCCCGTGTACACGCCTACGCCGGGAATCAAGCAAGATTACAATAATGAGTGGGAGGCGAATGTAGTATACGAGGGCGATAAGAATGTCGGGCAAGACACATCGTTCAAAAATGTGGTAATTCCCGGCAAACTGACTTTCACCCTCGCGAATAGGAATACCGGGACGTATCGGTTCGAGAAGCGCGGCAACAACGGCTTCTTTCCGTTAGACAACGCCACCGTCCCGGCGAACTTCGGCAAGGAGTGGACGAAAGAGACCCCAAATACGCACAACTTCTCTTTTACCATGGAGTTTGTGCTGGACTTTCAGGCCAAAGCGAACATGAGCTTCCGGTTTAGCGGCGACGACGACGTGTGGGTGTTCATAGACAAAACGTTGGCGCTTGATTTGGGCGGTATCCACAGCGAGATGGAGAAGAGTTTTAACCTCGACAACGTGCCCGTGCCCGGCGGCATAGTGTACGGGAAGACCTATACCCTGCGCGTTTTCTACGCCGAGCGCCATTCCAGCGCCTCCAACATTATGATTGAGACGAACATCGTAGCCCCGCCCACGGGCGTGGGCATAAGCACCGTCGGCAATAACGGCGGCGGTATCGTCAGCGGCGGCGGGTCGGTAACCAAGTCGGCCGACGATTCGCTTACTTTGTGGAGCGTGGTTTACGGCGACAACGACGTGCCGCGGAGACCGGGCGACGAGTACAGGTGCGAAGACGTCACTTGGAAAATAAACGGCGTGGTCGTGGGTACGGGATGCAGTATCAAGGTCAAAGATTCCATTGCCAGGGCCGAAGGCGTGAAGATAGAGGTGACTTACAAAGGCCCGGACGGGACGCTTTCCGGGTCGACCAACATGATTGTGACAGCCCTCGCGCCCGCCTTTATCTGCATACAAACGTCGGAGACGCCCAAACCCTCCTCCACCAATAGGGGCACGATAACCGACCCGGTGGAGTTCGGCGGAAAGGACGAGACGACGGTTTACGCCGTATTGCGGGACAAGTACGGCAACTTCGCGGGATACGCGGAAAGAAAAGCGTGCAACAACCCCAACGACTGGTGTACGGCGGACGGGTGGACGGACGCGCAGTGGCACAGCGAGGACACGGACGTGGCCACGATATCTCCGTCTACGGGCAAGAGCACGGTCGTCAGAAAGGAGTTTATGGGCGAGGGCACGGTTGGCTACCTGACGGTTGAATATAGGGTGTGCGGAGCCGGTCCGAACGGTCGGGAGTGCGTAACGCTTTATGACACGACCACCGTGGGCAGCAAGAGCGAAGGCAACATGGCCATAGGCCCCAACCCCTTTACCCCCGGCCCGAACGGCCCGTCGCTCTCCGAGTCTTTGGGGTCAAAGGTGGTTGACTTCTATCAAAAGGCCGTGGACGCCGCGGGCGGCCCCGGCGGTAAGGGCGTGCTTATAGCGGTAGACGCCCCCAATCCACTTAAGGAAGGCCCGTTCAAAGACGCCAAGGGCAACAAGCGCTTCGGCAAAATCATGATATACGACGCCGTGGGTAACGTGGTGAGGACGGAAGCCCTCTACAACTCGAACCGACGTAGCTCCTACGGGTTCGTTTGGGACGGTAAGAACGCCAAAGGCCGTTTCGTGGGCCCCGGAACGTACCTTGTCCGAGTGACCGGTACGGTCGACGACGCGTCAAGCAGCCAGTTTAAGTTTCAGAGAATGGTTGGGGTTAAGAAGTAAGCGGAATTATAGGATAACGAATAGTATTGATAGGATTTATAAGGGGTGAGAGTTATGACTGACCAAGAACTGAAAGATTTGGTGGCAAGTCTTGCCGAGGATCAAAAGAGAGTTTGGCAAAAGATGGAAGAGACCGACCGGCAGATGAAAGAGACCGACCGGCGGATTGAAGAGACCGCCGAACAGATGAAAGAGACCGACCGCAAGTTAGACAAGCTTTGCGGCAAAGTCGGCGGCATAGACGATAACATCGGCCACCACGCCGAACAATTCTTTCAGGACGTGTTTGAGAAAAAAATGGAGTTCGGCGGCGTAAAGTACGACAGAGTGGACACAAACGTAAAGAGAAAAGGCCGCAAAGGAGAGATCGAGGTCGACATACTGATGGGTAACGGGGACTCCGTGGCTATTATCGAGGTGAAAAACAGAATACACCCGAACTTTGTAACGGAACTCGCGCAAGAACGCGTAAAAGTATTCAGAACCATGTACCCTGAATACAAAGACTATAAAATCTACCTCGGCGTAGCGGCGTTTTCATTCAGCGACGAGGTAATAAACAAAGCCAAAGAAAACGGGGTCGGATTGGTCAAACAAGCGGGGGAAGGAATAGAAATGGAAACGGAACGCTTGACGGCTTACTGAACCAAACGATTAAAATGATTTAAAGAAAATAGGGGGACAGTATGGCGGTTTTGACACGTGCCGAGAGACAAAAAATAATTGATAATTTGCCGGAAGTGGAGTATCCGAGAAAGGTAATTGAGCGGCTCAATAGGGAGTACAAAATCGCGAAAGCTCAAATGGCTTCGGGGGAACTGAAACCTATGACAGTGGAGGAGTTAGCCGCAAAACATGGGATAACGTTAGACTAAATATAAAGGAGATAACTATGCCGGTTTTGACACGAGAACGTACGCGAGAAATAACTGAAACTTTACCGGAAGTGGAGTTTGCGGATGAATATTTGACGCATGAGGATATCCTGAAAGCGTTAGAAAACGCGCCGGAGGTGGAGTACCCCAAAGAGGTACTTGATCGGCTTGATAGGGTGTACTTGGAGACTAAGGCTCAAATGGCTTCGGGGGAGCTGAAACCTGTGACAGTGGAGGAGTTAGCTGCGGAATATGGGATCACACTTGACTAAATATACGATATTTCTATCTAAAACATATAAGCGTGAGTTAGATAAGTTGTCTAAGATCGACCAAAAAAGAGTGCTGGAAAAGATGTCCATATTGAAAAAAAACCCGTCTCATCCGTCATTGCGTACAAAAAAAATGAGGGATGGCACCGGAAGATACGAATCGAGCGTAAATATGGACATTAGAATAATATGGCAATTCGACGACGAAGAAGATAAACTCATCGTCGCCCTTGACGTCGGACACCACGATGTTTTGATGAAGTAATCGTTGACCGACCGCGTACGCACAAAAAAGAATAAAACAAAAACCGATGAACAATAAAAAAGGAGGTACCGAAATGACGGCCTTGTTTGCTAAAGGTAAACGGAATTGGACTGGAATTATGGGACTCGCCACGCTTTTGGTCTTGACCGCGGCGGCGGGGGCGTTCGCGCAAAACGGAAAAAGGAAGTCGCCGGGGTCGGATATTTGCGTGGCTAAGGACTTGGCGAACTACGAAGACGCCATGTATACGTCTATTCAAGAGGCGGTCAACGCGGCTAAGGCGGGGCAAGTTATTGAGATATTGGATACGGAAATATATAAAGAACAGGTGACGATAGACGGACGGACTACCAGCCCTTGGGACGGACAAAACGGGGGAAGCGTTAAAAAGGTTGTTGGTGGGAAAAACGGGATTACCATTAGGTTTGTTGTACCGGCTAACGCTTCTTGGAACCACGCTCGGCCTACTATCCAGTGGCAGGATTTAACCAATACGCATCCTCGAAATAGCACGGAGGCAAAGTCGGATAATGAGCTGACCGGTGCGGGGAACTACGAGACTGCCGGGGCGTTGCGTGTTTTAAGGGCTTCGAACGTTACGATTGAGGGCATAGCGGTTGACGGAGAGGGGGGTGAGGCGTTCGGGTTTCCCGGAGTTTGGTGTGACAAAAACGGACAAAACTGCGAACCTCTGGATCATGGAAACGCGGCTATAACGCTTGCTGTGGCGACGAAAGTGACAATCAGGGATTGTGACATTAAAAACGCTTTTTTTGGAATATACATAAAGGACAGAAATACGGGAGGCGCTTTCGCAAACCCCAATCCGTCCGACATCAACCCTCCCACGCCTCTTTCCGGGTTTGACGAGGTGGGGTTACACCTATTTGAGTACAATAAAGTCCACGCAAACGTTGTGGGTTTCTTCTTTGAGTCGGCGTGGAACATGGGTTCTACGGCGAGATATAACTTGATTTACAACAACAAACAGAAGAATGGTGCGGGAAAGTGGACGAAAGAGGACCAAAAAAACGGTGGGGCGTTCTTGTTTAAGGATATGTACCTATGTCCGGTGGCCATTTACAACAACACGTTTTATGACAATTCGGGGAACTTCTTAGGTCATTGGCAGTCTGGGGGGCAACACCTCATATTCAATAATATATTCAGCAAATCTACGCCGAGCGAGAATCCGGGAAACTCGCACATGTCCTTGGACGGCAAATTTCCGTATCGTATGCATAATAGCGTTTTTTCGGCGGACGCTAACGACCAAAACGGCGTTCGTATACAAGGACAAGGGAATTTTGATTGCGGAACGGGGGTGAATACCAACGAGCCTTACGCTATAAACGGTGCGTATATAGCGAATGTACAGGTGAACGGGTACGCCGCCATAACGGGATCAAGCCAAACGTTAAAAATTTGCACCGGTGGGAATTGGAACGGAACTCAAACGCAGGCGCAAACTATGATTATGCCGGGCGCTTCGATTACCGCGCTTGCCGGAACGACGCCGGCGATAACGTTCGGAGCCGCCGCCGGAATACGTTGGTTGCAAACGGAAGGTTTAACTAGACAAGTATCAATAGACAATGTCATGAAACCATACACCATGCCGTCGCTCTTCAAGTCGTTACTCGAGACGTCGGATGATTTTCTTGTTCCCGACTGGAACAACCAATTCGTTAAAGATTACATACAAAATAAAGGGTGGGACGTAGCGGGTATACGAAACAACGACGGGAAAATAGCGGACTTGGGAGCGATACCGTCTACGGGGTCTCGGCAGAGGACGGTGGCGAGGATCACGCCCACAAGCGTAACCACGATAGCCGCCAATGGCAACGCGACGGCCAATTTCAAGCTTGGGCTCGACAACGGTACTATGACCAACACAAGGATTAAGCTTTTGAGATGGGTCGCGCCGATTCCCGTAAACGCAAAAAAAGAAAATAATCCTGACGGAAACGGATTTGATTGGCCGGGTAGCATTGAGGTTGTCGCTCAAGACGCCATCAAAACTATACCCGATACAAGGACTGTCTATATCGGTAACAACTCCCTAACTAATATCGCGACGGGAAGCACAACTGCTCCCAAATACGGTTTTTTTGAGATAATAATAGAGGGTACCGACGCAAACGGCAACGCTGTTTCCTCCGATGTCGGCTTTCTGCCATATCGCGAACTTAAGTATTTTTTCACAATTAAATTGTACGATGACGTTACCGGTAAGGAAGTTGACACCGCCGTAGGTGTCGACGCGGGTAAGACGTATACTATGGGGGTCACGAAGAATTGCGACCCGAACGGTGATTGTCCGAATACAGTCGACGAGGTTTCATACAGTCTTCTCTCCGGCCCTACGGCGTTCATACGGCAATATCCCCCGAAAGACACGTTGCTTACTTCCGATAAGAACGTGAGTATGCCGGGTAAGCCGGTGGGTACAGAAGTGAAGTATAGCGTCTATTTTACCGCTGCGGGCGCGGAGACGATTTTCGCCTCCGGCGTTGCCACCGAAGTTCAAAATCCCACCTTACCCAAAAATACCCGTTTGGTTTTCGTGGGTACTAAGGACATTAAAGTAAATCCCGGCGACCCCGACCACTTAGTCTTCAAAGACCCGATTCCTTTAGCGCAAGTAGGCACCGGCTTAGCCCCCGTCATAAACCGCGGCGTAGAGCAAGCTGTCCTTGTTGAGGTCCGTGACAAGTGGGACAACGTAGTGGACAATAAAGCCACGGCCGTGACCATAGAAGTTACGGCGAACCCCACTATCGGTGAGATTGTGGGCCCCAAGACGGTGAACTCGGTAAAGGGTGTAGCCACGTTTGTGGCCAAGGCTACCGACGGCGCGGCGGTTGGTAACACGTTTGACATGACGGCCACTCTTGCCGGCAAAACGCAGACCGACCAGTATAACGTTGGGCGTTTGCGTGTTGGGCGTTCTCTCGACCGTTTACAGGTGTTTTACAGCGACACCGGGTCTACTAAGACTTGGAAGGATTATTATAATCCTGAGGTTACTATAGACGGGAAGGTGGGCGACTGGTTCAAGATAACGGTGAAGGTTGTTGTGGGCGACACCGTAAAGACCTCGCATCCCAAGCAATACGTATTGGTTGAGAACGACGATTCTAGATTGGTGTTTAGCGCTACTCAAGGGGGGGCGTCGGGGAATGTGTTTGACCTTGTGGGGGGTGTGGCCGAGTTTTGGGTTAGCACGGCGGACGGCGTGAATGAGGACATTTCGTCTTACGTGACCGTTCGCGCGCTTACTACGAGCAACCCTAACGATATAAACGGCGGCGTTACCTCCGGCAACCGGGAAGACATCAACTTTAGCAAGAAGTCTACTACCATAGAGTACGCCGTGGTTTACGGAGACGGGCAGGGTCGGCCGGACAGTGTGCTCGTGTACTATAAGACCGGTAGCGCCTCGTTGCTTGAGCCGGGGGCGCTCACGAGTAGCGTAACTTTGACATGGGGTGGGGTAGATTTGGTATCCACTACGGTGGCGGCGCGTGGGGCCAACCTGTTGCACGCCTCGTTTGCGGGGGTGGCGAATAGGCCTACGGGGTATACGTCCATAACGGGGTTGGGGGTTAACCTTATAACGTTGGCCGGCGTGGGTACGGCCGCGCCGGTTACCGGCTTTGACGTGTACGACGGCGTTGGGCCGGTGCTTGGCAACGGCGAGGCGGGGGACGGCGCGGGCGGCGTTCCGAGGGTATACAGCAACGAGGCCGGCAACGCGGAGGATACGCTTGAAATACACGTGTCGGAGGCGTTGCGATCCGAGGGCGGCAGCATTAAGCTTCCTAAGCTCTTTTACTCGGCGGGGCCCGCCGAGCCGGCGGTGGGCGCTACGGGTACGCAACTTGAAGTGCTCGCCATAAGCGGCGACGGACGGCCTTACAAGTTGGTTGTGCGCGGCGTGCCGCAACCCGCGGTGGGCGGTTGGATACGCTTTGACCCGTCGGGAGACGCTACCGACGAGGCGGCGTCGCAGTCGATAGGCACGTTGCCCGACAACAAGCCGCACGACGAAAATCGGTGGGTGCAGCTGCGGCTCAAGGAGCTCGACCCCGAAATTCAATACGCCTACTACAAGTGCGACAACACTACCGGTAAGCCGAGCTACGCCGTTTTGAAGCTCAACAAGCCCAATATTGACCTTGCTAAGCTTAGCGATTGGTTCGTGGGCGGAAGCGTTAAGTTCGACAACACTAAGGGAGCGGTAGCTGTGGACGCGACGAACATAACGACGATCTTCCCGGAGTTTGGGGGCGATACGCTAAGGATTGACCTTAAAGAGGCGTCGTCTTTCGCGAGCGCGTCGGCGGCTATCAGAACAAGCGCCGCCATGGGATTTACGTTAAAATACAGTAATAACACCGGGTGGTTAGACAAGGAGGGTAGCGCCGTCGACAGCGCCGCGCCGGTGTTGGCTACCTCAAAGGCCGTTTTAAAGACGGGGGCCATAATGCCTAACGAAAGCGAATTTTACAAAGATACGCTGGTAGTGTACTTCAGCGAGGAATTAAACGCCGCCTCGCAAGCGGCGGCGCTGGAAAATCCCCTGCGGTTGAAGGCGAAAGGCGGCGCGTCCGACAGATACGGCGACAACTCCATACCTCGATTGCAGTTGATAGGTACGGTAGGGTATGACCGCGACGCCGGCTTCTTTAAGGCGAGCTACTTGTTGCTTGACGCCGTCCACGACGACTACCAACCGGGCGATTCCGTCCAAATATACGAGGGCGCGCGCGTAGGGGACGCGCTTGGCAACGAGCAACTCGCAAGCAACAACAGGTGGGTAATGCTCGATGTGAGCAGCACGCCTACGTGGACGGTGAAGATCAGAAACAACCCGTTTGTGAGCGGCGGTACGAGCAAAGGAGTGGGCGTGAAGGTATCGCCCAACGCGAAAGGCGGGACGAAAGTGAGGATTACGGCCGACATAAAAGTGTTCGACAATTTGGGCACGCTCGTGCGGGATACGACGGTCAGCGATTCGGTGAACAGAAACGTGGAATGGCTCTGGGACGGCACCAACAGCAAAGGGCGTATGGTGGGCACCGGCGCCTACCTCCTTAAAGCGCAGTGCAAGTCCTACGTGGACGATAAGAAGCCGGAGGTGTTCAATATAGACAAAAAGACCTTAGGCATCGTGCGCAAGTAAGGGATAAAACTCGTAGGACGGAGGTAGTCGGTTATTCATCGAGATTGCCTTCGGCGCGATAAACACGGTGCCTTCGCCGAGATAAACAAGTTGCTTCGTCGCTTCGCAATGACATGGCGAGGCCGTCATTGCGAGCGAAGCAATCTCTTTGTAGGATGGAAGTAGTCGGTTATTCTTCGAGATTGCTTCGNCGCTTCGCTCCTCGCAATGACATGGCGAGGCTGTCATTGCGAGCAAAGCAATCTCTTTGTAGGATGGAAGTAGTCGGTTATTCATCGAGATCGCCTTCGCCGAGATAAACAAGTTGCTTCGTCGCTTCGCAATGACATGGCGAGGTCGTCATTGCGAGGAGCGGAGCGACGAAGCAATCTCGATGAGTCGAAGTATAGGGTTAGGATTAAGTGACCAAAAGGCTAAAAATACGGTGAAGGGGGGCGTCCTTGAGGACGCCCTTTTTTTTGGGCGGAAAAACGATACGAAAAAATTTGCTTTTTAGGGTGGAAAACGGTATATTATAATATTGTGGTAGCCGTATGGTTTGGAGGGCGGGCACGGGCGACCGAGGACGGTCGCCCCTACAAAATGCGTTTCGCAGTCTGTCTATATTTCATATCCGTATTTCTCTCTCATTTCCGCGAAAAACTCATCCCCATCGACTACTTCGCCGTTTTGGATTTGCTTCCAACCGACCATAATTTTTTTAAAAATTTCGGTTCGGGCAATAATATCCTCATAAGTCTCGTTGCTCATAACCACCATATCGCCGTAACCGTTTTTGGTTATAAAAATCGGCTCGGACGTATTATGGCATAACTCTGAAATCTCGGTAGTGTTTCTTAAATCGGTAATCGGTCTTATTTGCGGCATAATAAAAACTCCTTTTCATTGTAAATTTCGATTGAAAACGGAATGAATCCGTTTTCAATCATCGCCGCCGAAGGCGGCGGACAGCGCGTTCGCGCTGTCACAGCAATTTCACATTTCATGTGAAATTGCTTTAATCTAAATAATTATTCGGATTGAGGCGCGAACTTTTGCCCTGTATAACCTCGAAATGCAGGTGATTGCCCGTGCTTTGCCCCGTAGAGCCGACGTTCGCGATCTGCTGCCCCTGTATGACCTTGTCGCCGACGCGGACGCCGAGCGAGCTGCAATGCCCGTAAAGCGTGCTGAGCCCGTTGTCGTGCTGGATTATGACATAGTTGCCGTAGCCGTCGCCTCTGTTGCCCGAGAACGTCACCACGCCGTTCTCGCCGGCGAATATCGGCGCGCCGTAGCCTACGCCGGCAATGTCGATTCCGGAGTGAAAGCGATAGCCGTCGCGTCCGTAGTTGCAGCTGATGTAACCGTTTGAAAGCGTGGGCCAGATGAACTTGCCGTATTCGACGTATTGCGTGGAAACCTGTCCCTTAGGCAACGCCATGGTGCCTCTGCTGATGATCTTCGTCACAGGATCGGAGACTTTTACGACTTGTACGGGAACGCGGCTGATTTCTTCCTCGTTGACGTAGGCGACGCGCGCGGTCACGTGGTTCACGCCTTCCTCGCCGTTGCGCGTTACGCGAAGGTAGCCGACGTAGTGCGTCGGGTCGTCCTGATACTCGGTTTCGAAAGGCACGTATTCGTCGTACTCCTCGGTTCGCGTAACCGATACGGGCAGATACGGCTCTTCCACGGTTCGCTTAATCAAGTCGCCGACGTGCAGGTCCGTTTCCGCGAAGCCCGGATTCATTTTTTCAAGCTCCTCGACGGTCATGTCCAACTTATCGGCGACAAGCGACGGGCTGTCGCCTTCTTCCACCGTGTAATATGCCGCGGCGGTCTTTGTCTTTGTGATGAGCTTCGTGATCACTTTCGGGTCAACCAAGCTTTCTTCAAGATAAAGATCGGACTTGCGCCATTCGACGTTGTTCAGGAACATGATCTCTTCGTCGTCCGCGCCGCTCCTGTAATTGTCCAACAGATTGTTAACGGTCTTCTCAATCGCGGTATTGTCTAAAACCGCGCCGAGGAACTGCCCGTCTATATAGACGCCGTAAGCGGATTCCAGCTCGAAGCCGGAGTTTTTGAGTATAAGGTTCGCGACCTGGTTTTTAGTCAGCGTCTCGCTCGATCCTATCCGTTCAATCGAGTATTCGGGCGAAACCTCAATGCTCTTATCGCTTCCGACGTAGCTGATCTTCTGCAACACGATATCCTCCGCTTCCAAGAAAGCCTGCTCGCTTTCGACATAGCCGAGGAACTCTCCGTTAACGGTCAGTTTCAGCGCGTAAGTCGCCGAAGTCGCGTAAGCGACCACGTTAAAGAGGAACACGACGCTTAAAACGGGCGCGATCAGGTTGAACGCGGTTACGCCGAGTCCGCGCCTGCCGACGATTATCTTGAAGAAGTATCGCACTGACACCCACAGCGCGCCGAAAAAGCCCTTTTCGCGCCGCTTGTCTCTTATCTCGCCGCTCATGCCGTCAAAGTCGTGCCACAGCTTAACAAAAGGCGATATAACGAGTATGATCAGGTATTGCAAAAACGAGAACACGGTTAGCCTCAAACGCACGGTCTTATCCCATACATATTTTATCGTGAGCTTAATAAAACTGAAAAAGTTCTTAATTATGTAGACTATGACCGAGACTGCCGCTTCCCCGAGATTCTGCAACAGCGCGATCGGATAGAACGCGATTTTCCCGCCGATTTTCTTAATCATAACCTCCCCCGAACAAAATTATTACAAAACGGTTACAAATTTATTATACCACTTTTTTTAAATTTACGC
>LIUJ01000054.1:0-2240 GCA_001462255.1 Fibrobacteria bacterium GUT77
GACACATGGGTACTATCTCGGTAGAATACAGCTCGAACCTGTACTGGCTCGGAAGATACGCGGAGCGCGCTTACACCACGCTCAACACGTTCTTCGACTATTACGACAAAACGCTCGACAAGGATAAAAACTCCTACAAGGACTTTCTCTGCAAGTTGGACATTGAGGACAAGTACGGCGATTACCTCGGCTTCGTACGCGGGTATCTGTACGACGACGCGGATTGTTTCACCGTCAGTTCGTCGTTTCGCTTCGCGTACGACAACGCGCTTGTATGCCGTAACGTAATCGGCAGCGAGGCGCTCGCTTACATACAGCTTGCGGTCGACGCGTTTCACGCAAGCCGCGACAAGAAGAACCCGCGCCTGTCGCTTATGCCGGCCATTGATTACATGCTCGCGTTTTGGGGTAGCATAGACGACAAAATAGCCGGCGGCGAGGCGCGCACGATTGTCAAGTGCGGCAAACTCGTAGAACGGCTCGATTTGTATTTCAGATTCTCGTACGACTACAAACAGATCAACGGAGAGTACGAGAAACTGTGCCACGAGCTCGCGCGCGTCCGCAAGGGATTCTGTAACGCGCGTCATTTGGCCGTACTGGTTGAAGTTCTCGCGATAGAGGACAATTACAAGACGCGCTTGGACGAGGTGCTCGACAGTTTGAGCCGTCTTTTTGAGGAGGAGCAAGCCGCTTGAAGACCGTTCGTTTTCAATATCAAACGGAGCTGGTATTTTCTTCTCCCGCGTCCGAGCATAAGTTTTTGCTTAGGATACTGCCGCGCGGCGACGACAGACAACGAATAGAGAATTTGGCGTGGCATATAGACCCGTCGCCGGTTGATACGCTTTGGCGGACGGTAGACGGTTTCGGCAACGACGCGCTCGCCGGGCAGTTGAGCGCGCCGCACGATCACTTCGGTTTTGGGATAGAGGGGATCGCTGAGGTATCGGGCGAGCCGTACACGTCGTCCGACGAGCCGCCGCGTATGTTGCTCTACCCTACGGAATTGACCCGTGCGCATCGCGGGATTGTTGATTTTTATGATGAGATTCGCAACGGTGTTGACCGTTCGGCAATCATCAACCGCATTCAACAATTTTCCCACGCCGTCCACACCCGTTTGCGATATGAGCGCGGCGCGACCACAAGCGCGACTGCGGCGTCGGAAGCGTTTGACATAGGCGCCGGGGTCTGCCAAGACTACGCGCACATACTGCTCGCCCTACTGCGTATAGACAAAATTCCCTGCCGCTACGTAGCCGGCCTCGCCTCCGATTACGGTGAGACCCACGCTTGGGTAGAGGCGTGGGCCGGAGACAGATACTGCGCCGTAGACCCCACCCGTGACAAATTCATAGACGAGGGTTACATCGCCCTGTCGAGGGGCCGCGACTTCGCCGACTGCTCGATAGAGCGCGGGGTATTCAACGGCGCGTGCCGCGGAACGCAAAAAATCGGCTTAAAGATGGAAATTTCGCAATGATTTTTACGTCGCGCAATAGGGTTAATATGGTTGCCGCTTAAGACGCGCTTTGGCGCGCCTTTTGGCTTTGGCGCAACAAAATCAATCCCGCCGCGAAAAACAAACCCACAAGCGACATCCCGATTCTCGACGCCGCAGTCTCCCCCGCCCCTACGCCTCTCGCGGCCATAGCCACCGTTCCAACTACGGCCGGGCCGATTACGGCAAACCGGCTTACCACGTTGTAGAAGCCGAAGTATTCCGTCGATTCCTCCGGCGGAATCAGCTTTCCGAAATATGAGCGGCTAAGCGCCTGTATGCCGCCCTGGGCCAAACCCGTAAGCGCCGCCAAAACGATAAAATGCGCCTCCGTGCGCATAAAAAGCGAACCGACTACGCTTATAAACAGGTATACGGCCACACCCGCCGAGATCATCCGAACCGCCCCTATCTTAGTGGAGAGGTACCCGAAAAGCAACGACGCAGGAAAAGCCGTCAACTGCGATACTACGAGCGCCGCCATGAGCGATTCCGGGCCGAATCCTATGGAGAGGCCGAAGTCTACGGCCATGCGTATGAACGTGTTTATACCGTCGTAGTAGAACCAGTAGGCGGCAAAGAAAAAGAACAGTTCTTTTCTCTTGATTATCGCCAAAAACGTTTTTTTTACGGCGCCTACGGCGTCGACTACGGATGTAAAGATTTTTCTATGATTAGTCGAAACGCGCCCGTTGAGCGGAGTCGAAACGCGCCCGTTGAGCGGAGTCGAAACGCG
>LIUJ01000054.1:2441-6388 GCA_001462255.1 Fibrobacteria bacterium GUT77
CGTTGAGCGGAGTCGAAACGCGGTGATTTTTCTCCTTGACAAACAGAAACATGGGGATTGAGAATACCATCCACCACACGGCCACGGAGAGAAAAGAGACTTTTACGGCGCCCGCCCAATCGCTAATCCCGAACGTTTCCGGCTTGACCATCATCCACACGTTAACGGCAAACGGTATGACCCCGCCTATATAGCCGAACGCGAAACCCATGCTCGACACGAAGTCCATATTCTCACCGTCGGCCACGTCGAGCAGGAGGGAATCGTAAAATAGGTTTGAGCACGAGAAGCCGATGTTGCCGAGTATGAACAAGATGAGCGCCGGTATCCACGCGCCTTGACCGACAAAGAACAATAGGGCGGCGCTTACCGCCCCAAGCGCGGCAAAGAAGAGCAAAAAACGCTTTTTACCCGCCCCCGCGTCGGCGACCGCGCCCAATATAAGGGAGAGCAGGGCTATGGCAATTCCGGCCGCGGTATTCCCCACGCCCAAACGCGCCGTGGTTTCCACGACGCCCACCCCGGCGCCGCAGTAGTAACCCTTAAAAAATAACGGAAAGAAGCCGGAGACGACAATGAGGACGAAAGCCGAGTTCGCCCAATCGTAGAGACACCACGAGTATACTTCCCGGCCGTTGCGCATCAGGTCTTTTTCTCTTTCTTCTCCGCCGCCGGAAAGAGTACGTTGTTTAGAATGAGCCTATATCCGGGCGAATTTTTGTGCAACTCAAGCATCGTCGGTTTGTCTCCCACGGCGTGGGTATAGTCTTCCGGGTCGTGCCCGCCCAAATAGGAAAACTGCCCTTGTCCCACTATGCCGTGTATGTAGCTCACCATCTTTGTTCCTGGCGTTTCGCCTAAGATTACCACGCTCTTTTTGATTACGTCGCGATTGAAGGAGGTCAGGAGACCGTGGTATCCCCTCACGACATCGGTATGGTTTTGGTTGAGCATTGTAGGAACGGGATCGAGTTTGGCGCTAAAGTCGAAGAGCGCGAAGTCCTGCGCCGACTTGCGCATGGGCGTGTTCACCTGATTAACGTCTATATCGCAGAACGAGGGGTAGTACGGATCGGTATACACGGTAAAATTCTCAAAGGCCATGCAGTTGGCGAAATTGAGCTTTTTTTTGTAGTCCGGATCAACGCCGTCGCCGTCATACGCTTGGTCGACTATGTCGACGCCCAGCGCCGCGAGCGCGATTTCGAGCGTGTTGGTGGCGCTGCACATGGCGAAGAGGAACCCGCCGGCCTCAACGTATTTGCGTATCGCGAGCGCCACGGCCTTTTTGCACTCGCTCACCTTTTTGAATCCGAGTTCCTTGGCGATGGTCTCAAGCTCCAAGCGCTGTTTTTGGTACCACGCGGCGTGGGAGAAGCTTGCGTGAAACTTGCTGTACTGACCGGTGAAGTCCTCGTGGTGGAGGTGGAGCCAATCGTAGTCTTTGAGCTTTCCGCCCAAAACCTCCTTATCGTACACCTTGTCGAAAGGTATCTCGGCGTAGGTGAGCGCCAACGTTACGGCGTCGTCCCACGGGCGCTTTCCGGTGGGCGTGTAAACGGCAATCCTCGGCGACTTTTCGAGCGCCACCTTTTCCATATTGTTACCGTCGATAACGTCGAGTATGGAGGCCCACTCGCTATTCGACAGCTTCCGAGACTCTACCCCGGCCGCGCGCGCTACGGTCAAAAACTTGTCTTCGTTCTCGGCGACAAACGATCCGCCCCGATAGTTGAGCAACCAATAGACGCGGGTACCGTCGGAGACCATCTTGTACACGACGCCGTAGGCCTTGAGGTGGTCGGTTTGGGCGCCGTCCATGGGAATAAGCATATAGGCGCGGGCGCTACCGCCGCAAACGGCGATTAAGAACGCCAAAAACATAAGCGCCAAGCGTGTAGGGGCGCGTTTTACGGGACTGAACGAATCGGTCAAGTTAGTCACTCTCAAACACCGTTCCTTAAAACTTATGTAAATCTATGCAAACTTAGGCAATTCTAAGCATCCACCGATTTACTGTTTAATTCCTGTTTCATCGAGGGCATTACATCACCGAACTCTCCACAGGCTGTTACCGTAGAACTTACGGCGTTATTTCTTATATTAATAGAGGCATTTAAATCTCTATCAAGTGTTAATCCACAAATAGAGCACTCATACGTTCTATCAGATAGTTTCAAATCATCCTTAACGCTACCACAAGAAGAGCACGTTTTACTTGACGGATAAAAACGATCAACATATCTTATTTCTGAAGCCTTGTACATGAATTGTCTTTCAATTTCTCCAAAAGCGACATCAAGTATATGTTTCGCGAGTTTGTGGTTCTTAACCATTCCGTTTACGTTTAAGTCTTCCAAGCAAATGATCCCATGCTTCCGTGTAATGGCAGTTGTAAATTTATGGATAAAATCTTTACGTATATCCGACACTCTCTCGTAACATTTACGCAATGCGTAAACAGATTTCCACCAATTATTACTGCCTTTACTTCTTCTAGAAAGTTGCTTGTTTAACTTTCTCAAACGATTTAAATAATGTTTCAAGATTCTCGGATTGTCAATCACCGTACCGTCAGAACAAGTAATACATTTCTTAATTCCTAAATCAATTCCAACAGAGCTTGTTTGGTTTTCACAAGTCCGGTTATCATCAATTTCAAGTGTAAAGGAAATGTACCATTTACCTGCTTTGTTTGATACTGTAATCCGATATATCTTTGTATAATTAAACCTTATTGCCTCTCTTAATCGTAACCAACCTAATTTACAAATATAGACCTTTTGGTCTTCGTATTTTATTTCACTGCCGGGCAAAGAAAAAGAACCAACACCCAACTTCTTACTATGAAATCTTGGAAACCGATTCTGTTTTTTAAAAAAATTTGTAAAAGAGTTGGCAACACGCTCGTTGGCGTCATTGCTAACTGCATGGGCGTTCACTTCTTTCATCCAAAGCAATTCTTTTTTGTGAAAATTAAACTCCCTTTTTAGTTTCAACTTGTCAAATTTTTCACCTTGTTCATATAACTCTTTTGAGCGGTTTAGCATCCAATTATAAGCATATCTATTACTTCCACAGGTTCTGTACAACATTGTGGATTGTCTGTTATTTATGTCAAGCCGTATTTTATGCGCTCTAATCATTTTTAGACTCCGCGACCGCTTTTGTTACATTTTCAAGAAGTTTTTTATTCTTCTTGCTTCTTGAACCATAAAGTCTTGCTGAAAACACTGTTATTATCTCTAAAACATCAGTTGCTAAATCTTCTTCAAAAGTAGTTTCTTCTCCTTTGTTGATAATAACGATCTCTACACCTTTAACTTCACAAATAGCAAAAACCAACTCTGCCCCAAACCGTAAAAGTCTGTCTTTGTGGGTTAAAACCAATCTGCCAATTTTACCATCTATAATATTATTTAAGACTTTTGTAAGCCCTTTCTTGTTATAATTCATTCCTGAACCAAGATCGCTCACAATCTCGAAAGACCAACCATTTTTAGAGCAAAACAATTCTAAAACTTGTTTCTGTCTTTCTAAATCATCCTTTTGATCATGGCCTGGTACTCTAGCGTATGCTACCGTTTTACGATTGTCTGCATAATCATACTTGTGAATAGACTCTGGTTTGATTTTAGATATGTCATATCTACGATGATTCCCTTCCGTTCTCACAGAAGTAATCTTACCTTCCTCTTCCCAACGCCTCAATGTATCTTTGGAAACACCAAGTATTTTGGCGGTTTGGCTTATGCTGATTAGCTTGTTCATATCCACAATATAATATATAAACAGTCAAAAATGCAAATAAAAAAAATTGGGTATTTTACATATAATTACCTAAGTTTGCCCAAGTTTTAAGGAACTGTTTACTAACCCCATCGGCGCTGATCCATCAGATCCTGCAACGTGATTCCGTCGAGATAACCGTTTATCATGTTCTCAAG
>LIUJ01000055.1 GCA_001462255.1 Fibrobacteria bacterium GUT77
GAGGACCGAACCGCGCCACAGCTTCTCCGGCCCCTTAGAGCACACGCTGGCGCATATCGAGGAGGCGGTGCTTCACAATATGGCGGAAGAGCGGCAACGCTTCTTCTCCATCAAATTGTTTGAGCGCGACGCGAAAATAATAGAGAAACTCGGACTGAAACCGGAACAGGTGGCGCACATAGAGCATGACATCAAACTGCGGGAAGCGGAGATGGAGGACGACGGCGAAAGTATCGTCACCGCCGAACGCTATGCGTACATCGACTCAATCATAAAGGACTGTATCAATATAAAGAACAAGGGCCGCCTCAACGTTTCGGATAAAATAGACCGGATACTGACGAACCGGATTTTGGCGCTTCCGATTTTCGCGCTTGTCATGTTCATAGTCTATTTCGTCTCCGTTACCACGGTGGGATCGCTCGTAACCGGTTGGGCCAACGACGGCGTCTTCGGGGATGGATGGCACCTCTTCGGCATAGGCTCGTCGGCGTACGAAGAGTCCGTTAAGAACTTTAATAACGGGTTGATACCGGAGAAACCGAACCCGTCAAATTTCGGCGTATGGGTTCCGGGCGTACCCGTCGCGTTAAATGATTTTCTCGTTTCTATACGTTGCGCCGACTGGTTGCGCCGTTTGATTATAGACGGCATTGTGTCCGGCGTCGGGGCGGTGCTGGGATTCGTGCCGCAGATGTTCATTCTCTTTATGTTCTTGGCGTTTTTGGAGGCCTGCGGTTATATGTCGCGCATAGCGTTCATTATGGACAGGATTTTCCGCCGCTTCGGGCTCTCCGGCAAATCGTTCATTCCCATTTTAATCGGCACCGGTTGCGGCGTTCCGGGCATTATGGCGGCGCGTACCATTGAGAACGACCGCGACCGCAAAATGACCGTTATAACCACGACGTTCATCCCCTGTTCCGCCAAGCTGCCGGTTATCGCGTTGATTGCCGGGGCGCTCTTCGGCGGAGCGTGGTGGGTCGCCCCCGGCGCCTACTTCATAGGGATAGCGGCGATCATCTGCTCCGGCGTAATATTGAAGAAGACAAAGATGTTCGCCGGAGACGTCGCGCCGTTTGTTATGGAGTTGCCGGCTTACCACTGGCCTACCGCCGTCAACATCCTGCGCAGTATGTGGGAACGCGGCTGGTCGTTCATCAAAAAAGCGGGAACGATTATCCTCGTAGCGTCGATATTTGTCTGGTTTGCCTCCAACTTCGGGTGGGGGAAAGACGGCTTCGGCATGGTCGATATGGGCGAGAGTATTTTGGCCAAAATCGGCGGCGTTATCGCCCCGGTCTTTGCGCCGCTGGGATGGGGCAACTGGGAGGCCGCAGTCGCCGCCCTTACCGGCCTTATCGCCAAAGAAAACGTGGTGGGAACCTTGGGAATACTTTACGGTTTCGCCGATGTCGCCGAAAACGGCGCGGAGATGGGCGCCTTAGCCGCGGACTTTACCGCCCTCTCCGCGTTCTCGTTCTTGATATTCAATCTCCTGTGCGCCCCATGCTTCGCCGCGATGAGCGCGATTTGGCGGGAAATGAACAGCGTCAGATGGTTCTGGGGGGCTATATGTTACCAGTGCGGGTTGGCGTATGCAGTGTCGCTCTGCATCTATCAGTTCGGGACGCTGTTTTCAGGCCGCTTTGGATTCGGAAGCGTAACGGCTATCGTTTTGGCGGCGGGATTTTTGTATATGCTGTTTAGGCCGGTGAAAAAGGTCGGCGCTGTTGATAAGGATTACGGCGGTGCGGCGTATTGACGGGCGCGGAGGTCGTCGCGACCCCCGCGCTTCCAACGCGTTACAACCCGTCAGTCGCTTACCCCAACGATTCTCCCTTTGCGGACGGCCACGTCGCGTCCGTTTTTATTGACGTATACCCCCGCCGCCCTTATTTGCGTGCGGTCGGCCGCGGACGTAGCCGCGTAGCGTTTTCTTCCGCGCATGTCGTAGAAGACGTGACCGCGGGCCACCGTCGGCGCGCGACGCGAAAGTCGCCTTTTGTCGTTTTGGCGGACGGAAGTCTGGTAGTTTTGTTTGACGTAAAAATTGTCAAAAGCTATCGTCAAATCGTTCTCGCATAACAGGCCTATGCCTTTTATGGGGAAGTTTACGGGGCCTACGGTCGCAAGCAAATTGCCGTTCGCGAAGAACTCGTAGTTGGAGTTGTCCTTTTTCTTTATGGTCAGGTTGTCGGTTGACTCCAAACTCGTGCTACCGTTTATAATGGGGTTGGGAAAAAAATCGTACTGGGTGTCTCCGGGTTTGAATATAGCGTAGTATCTGCCGCCCGTAATGACGAATTTTACCATTTGCGTGGCGGCGTTATCGCCTACGAGGAAGAAGCCGTAGGGCCGGTTTAGTTCCCCGGATACGTGGTTTACCTCTACGCTGGCCTCAAAGTCAGTTAGGTCGATGTTGATGTAGATGTAGGCGGCCGGACTGGGGGCCGCAGTCATACGTAGCTTGCCGCCGGTTTCCGTGATGGTGGCCGCTGTCCCGCCGGCCGTGATATTTCGTTGCCAATACCTATGAATCTCGTTGTCGTCGAAATCGTCGGAGAATGTGGTTATGCCGCTTCCGGGGTTAAACTCGTCGGTAACGAGCACATTACCGAAGACGGCTTTGGTGTTTTGGAATAGAAGCATGGAGACGTCGCCGGGCCCGTAAGAGTTGTCGGAAAAGCTGAATTGGAACACATCATTCGCGAAAATATGGAACGATGAACCGTTTGTGCTTACGGTGAGTTTGTTGTTAGCGGAGTTTAGGTCAAGACTCTGTTTGTAGCTGATAAGACTTGTACTGATATTGACACTTGTACCGATGATAGTTGAGGTCACTTTATAGACCAAAACGAGGCCGTCACTCACCGTGAGTAGGTAGCCGGAGGGGTAGTCGCCGGATTGTCTGCAGAAGAGCGCTCCCGCGAAGGGTTGTTCGGTACTCGCGGCGGGCGACTTCTCGACGGACTTAAGGATGTAAGACAGCGTGAAAGCGGCGGGTTTGCCGTTTGCGCCGAAGTAGTGGACGAACTCCCCGACGGATGTGCCCGTGTTGTCCATGGTAAGGCTCCCGCCGTTTACGTTGACGGTCGTGCTCGCGTTCGCGGTGGTGTTGGTTTTCATCCACATGCTATTAGTGGTTGTTTGGTTTGTAAAATCGTCGCTAAAGAGCGTGACGCACCACGCCTGCGTCGCGGCGACGGTCAAGGCGACCGAGGCGCCCAAAAGGTAACGGCGGTATAAGTTCATAATGCCCTCCGGTGTTTGTTTTTTGGTTTAAGGACGGCGCGGCTGAATCCGCGAAGATCGTCGCACTATACTATAATATAACACATAAACACGATAAATTCGTTACTTATTTTTTATTTTTATTTAAGGCGACGCGTGGGTTCCTCACCGGCGGCGTTTAAGGTATTGCGGCGCTATCCCGCAAAAAAGCCGCGAAAAACGCCAAAAGTTAAAAATTTAAAAAAATTTCTATTTTAACCTGCCGATAACATATATTTCTTTTGGGTGGCGTTTTTGGATTACGTAGCGGGTTTATACTATATTGTAATGAGTTATTGATTAGGTATGCTTAATTCGGCGGTTTTGCGGGGGCGGCTGTTTGAGGGTATCGTAAAATTTACGCACAATCTAAATAAAAATGTTTTGGAGGGACAAGATGAATCATCGCTTTGCCGGGTATCTCTTGTGTCCGTTTATAGTCGCCGTCTTTGCGGTCGGCGCTTTTTCGGATGAGACGTTCTATCGTATGATAAGGGCGGAAAATTACGCGGAGGCCGTTAGGTACGCCGACGACAAGATCCCGCCGACAAGCAGGGACGGGCAACTTTGGGCCAGCATGGGCATAGCCCACGAAAACCTGAACGCGCCGGAGAAGGCTTTGGCCTGCTACCTTGTCGGCATGAAGATGGACGAGAAGAATTACGACACCTATTTGGGCGCGGCGCGTGTCTACAACACGCTCAAACAGCCCGACAACGCCAAGGAGATGGCCGAAAAGGCCATGGAAATCCGGCAAACCGGTGAGGCGAGCTGGGAGTTCGCGCGGGCTTGCATTGGTTTGGGCAAGGCGAAAGAGGCAAAGGCGGCCTTGGAGAAGGTTGTGGAGAGCGACCCCAACAACGTAGTGGCGAACCGCGAGCTCGGACGCATATACTACGACGCGAAGGACTTCAACAACGCGCTACCCCTCATGAAGAAGTCGTACGCGAGGCAGGCCGACGGGGAACTTGCGCTTCGGATAGCTATGGCGCACAAGCAACTCGGACAATCGGAGGCGGCTATAGACTTTTTCAACAAAGCGGCAAGCGACAAAAATCCCAAACCCGAGGTGGTCATAGAGTTGGCCCGGCTCTACTACGACGGGGCCGACTACCGTAGCGCGGCACAAAACTTTGAGAAGGCCAACAAGTCTATGCTGACGGCCGACGACATGTACGCGTGGGCTGTCTCCTTGGAGAACAACAAGGCCGATTCCAAGGCCGTTGTGGACGCCTACGACGCCGCGGTGAAGAAGTTTGGAAACGCCTCTACGCCAAGCGCCCTCGCGGCGCGTGAAAAGCTCGGACGCGCCTACCTCGCCCGCAAGGCTTATCGGGACGCCGAGTCGGCCCTATCGCCGCTCAACCGCGCCGACCCGGACGGCAAGACCGTGCCGGACATCGCCCTCCTTATGGCGCAGGTAAACGAGGGGTTGGGCAATCCCAACGCGGCCATAGGCTTCTTGGAGAAGGCGATAGCCAAGGACAAAAACAACGTGGAGGCCTACGCGCGCCTCGCCGACCTATACGCGAAGTCGGGACAGGCCGAAAAAGCCAACGCCACGCAGAAAAAGCTCGTCTCCTTAGACCCGAACAACCCCAAAATACACCTGTCTTTGGGCGAGTATCACCTAAAGGGGCAGAAGTACAACGAGGCGCTCGGCAGCTTCCAAAAGAGCTTCACCCTGCAGGCCACCGCCGAGGCGGCCGTGGGTATGATGAACGCCGCGTGGAACCTAAAGCGTTTCGACCTCGCCCGCGACGCCGCCGAGTCGGCGTTGCATAGGGATCCGGGGCTCAAGGAACCGCAACTTATGCTCGCCAAGATATACATGACCGAGAAGAACTACTTGGCGGCGCGCGGAGTGTTGATCCCGTTGTTGAAAATTGAGGCCAACAATCTGGATTTGTGGAGAGACCTTGCCTTGTGCGGCGAGAAAACCGGCGACACGCAAGTCCTCTCCGACGCGGATAAACGTATCATCGCCCTTGATCCCAAAGACGTTCCGTCCCGCGTTCGCGTGGCAAAGGCCGCCGAAAAGTCCGGCGACCTGAAGACGGCCTACGATACGTTCAAGGAACTCGCCAACCTGCAACCCAAGGACGCCGACATTCAAAAGAGCCTTTACGAAATCGCCGTAAAGCAGAAGAACAACCCGGCGGCCTCATCCCACCTCAAAGCGTTGCTCGTCCTAAGGCCGAATGACGCAGAGGGACATAGGGAGCTGGGTAATATGCAGTTTGCCTCCGGCGATATGGGCGGCGCGCTCGCCTCCTACAGATCGGCGGTTAAGGCGGATCCGAATATAAAGGGTATGTACCAAAACTACGCCGCCATACTCCTAAAGAATAAGGCGCCGACCGTCGAGATTATGCCGGTGCTTATAGCCGCCGTAAACGCGAACGAGGCCAACGAGGCTATACTGACCGCCGCCGGCAACGAGTACCAAAAGCAGGACAACTACTCCAAAGCCGCCGAAATGTACCAAAGGGCGCTCTCCATTAACCCCAGAAATATGACGTTGCTCTCCTCGTTGGCGCTGTGCCAAGAGAAGTCGGGCAGAATAGCCGAGGCCATTCTGACCTACGAGCAGGTTACGATGTCCAATCCGAACAGTACAAACGAGTATAAGTCGTTGGGCGATTTGTACGTTCAGCAGAAGAAGATGCCGCAGGCTGTTGCCGCCTATAAGAAGTATTTGGAAAAAGTGCCCACGGCAACCAAGATAGCCCGCCTTGTCGGCGATCACGAGTTCGCGCAAAAGAATTGGCCGGAGGCGAACAAGTATTACGGAATGGTTTCCGGCGCCGACGCGAACAACGCCGAGTACCTCAAAAATTTCGGGACGGCGTGCTTTGAGGCTAAAAACTACACGAGGGCGGGTATGCTCTTCAAACAACTCTCCGACGCCAACCCCAGGGACGCGGACGCTTTGAAGAAATTGTACGAGATTGAGACGCTAAACAAGAACCCGCGCGGCGCTTCCGAGCAGTTGAAGAAGTACGTGGCGCTCGTGCCTAACGACGCGCCGATGCAGAGGACGTTGGGGGACATGCTCTTTGATAACCGCGACAACGCCGGGGCGCTTGCCGCCTATAGAGCCGCGCTTAAGCTGGATCCCGGTATCAAAGGTATTCACAAGAGGTTCGTTGAGTTGCTGAAGGACGCGTCCGCCGCCGAGCGGATAGCGGCGCTAAACGCCGCGATTGCGGCAAATGAGGCCGACGCGCCGATGTTCGCCCAGCTCGGCGAGCTTTATAGGGCGGGGGGCAACTGCAAAGCCGCCATACCCGTGCTTGAGCAGGCTATGAAGTTGGACGCGAGAAACACCGCCGTTATGGCGTCTATAGCCGACTGCCAGGTAAAAAGCGGGAACACCGCCGGTGCCGTACTTGCCTTAGAGCAGGTCACGATGATGAATCCGAGCGCTACCGCCGAGTACAAGATGCTGGGCGATCTCTACGTGCAGCAACGGAAGCCGGCCGAGGCCGTGAAGGCCTACAAAAAGTTCTTGGAAAAGGGGAGCGACAACGCCGCCGCGAGGCTTGTCGGCGAGGAGGCGTTTAAGGCAAAGAATTGGCCGGAGGCCGTTAGGTACCTCACAATGGTAAAGGGCGAGGAGAGAAATCCGGCGTTCCTTGAGATGATAGGCAGGGCGGCGTTTGAGAACAAAGACAACATGAGGGCGGTAGACACCTACAAGACGCTGTCCGCCATGAATCCGCAGAACGCGGAGTACGTTAAGATGCTGTACGACTTGGCCGGTAAGATGGGGGCGCGCGAGGATGCCGTAAATCATCTGCGGAAATACGTGACCATAAAGCCGCAGGACGCCGAGATGCAGAAGACGCTGGGCGACTTGCTGTACGACCGCAAGGACAGGACGGGCGCGCTCGCCGCGTACAAGGCCGCGCTTGCGGCCGATCCGAGGGCTAAGGGTTTCCACAAGCGCTACGCGGAGCTCGTGGACGCCGGCGGCGCTCCGCAGGATAAGATATCCGCTATGGAGGGAGCCATTGCCGCCGGAGAGTCCGACGTGCCCATGCTTATAAAGTTAGGAAACAT
The DNA here is from genome assembly GCA_001462255.1 of Fibrobacteria bacterium GUT77. Taxonomy (GTDB): domain Bacteria; phylum Fibrobacterota; class Chitinivibrionia; order Chitinivibrionales; family Chitinispirillaceae; genus GUT77. Next base: position 7,339 of record LIUJ01000055.1, read on the forward strand.
ATACCGCGATCAGAAGCAGCCGGCCAAGGCCGTGCCGCTCTTTGAGAAGGCCGTTAAGGAGAATAGGAACGACGTGCAACTGTTGGCCGCGCTGGCGCAGAGCCAGGAGGCCGCCGGTATGATAGGCGAGGCCATAACCACCTACGAGCAGTACGTACTTATGGATCCCAAGGCGTCTAAAGAGCACAAGGTGCTGGGCGACTTGTACACTAAGCAGAGAAAGCCCGCCGAGGCTATGCGCGCCTACAAAAAGTATTTGGAGCGCAACTCCGACAACGCCGTGGCGTTGATGGTGGCCAAAGAGGCGTACAACGCCAAGCAGTATCAGGAGGCCGTAAGGTACTTCGCTATGGTGCAGGGCGAGGAGTCTAAGAAGCCGGAGTTCATAAAGATGTACGGAACGGCCGCTTTCCAAGCGAACGACAACGCGAGGGCGCTTACCGTTCTCAAGGAGATCGGCACCCCGCTCAACAAAGATCCCGAAGTTTTCAAAATGTTGGAGGAGGTTAGCCGCCGCACCGGGGCCAACGATATGGCCGTCAACTATCTAAAGCAGTACGCCGCGTTGCGCCCGCAGGACGTTGAGGCCAACAGGAAATTGGGCGACGCGTTGTTTGACCGCAAGGACGAGGCCGGCGCGCTTACCGCCTACCGCGCGGTGCTCAAGGCCGATCCCGGCGCTAAGGGGTTCCTCAAGAGGTACGTGGGTCTTGTAATGAAGGCCGGAAACGAGGCCGAGAAGATGTCGGCTTTCGCGGCGGCGATAAACGCGAATGAGGCCGATGTGGGCGTGTACGCGCAACTCGGTGCCCTGCACAAGGCCAAGGGCGACTTTGTAAAGGCCGCCTCCATGTACGAACAGGCGTCCAAGCTTGATCCGAGAAACGCCGATTACCTCGGCGAGCTCGCCGACTGTCAACTCAAGTCCGGCAACCTAAGCGGCGCGGCGCAAAACCTGCAACAGGCTATAATGCTCAATCCAAAGGCGGTAAACGAGTATAGGACGCTGGGCAACCTCTATATGCAACAAAATCGGAAGGATCAGGCCGTCGACGCCTATAAAAAATACCTTGACAAGGCGTCCGATACAAAGGTTGCGCAGATCGTAGGCGACAACGCGTTTGAGAAGAAGCAGTACGCGGAGGCGTTCAAGTATTTGTCCATGGTGAAGGACAATACGTCGATGGAATATTATTATGTACTGGGCAGAAGCGCGCAGGAGTCGAACAATCCAAAGGCGGCCATCGACGCTTTAGAAAAGTTTCGGATGTTGTCCCGCGGTTCCAAGACGCCGGTGCCGAATAGGGGGGATGTGATTAGGACATTGGCGCTTGCCTACGAGAAAGAGGGCGACGACAACAGGGCGGCCGCCGCCATAGACGAGTATCTGAAGGGCCCGCCGCCCATCAAGGATCAGGATGCCGCCTACAAGCGCGCCCAGTTGATAGAGGGAAAGGACAAGAGGAACGCCGACGCCGCGATTAGGGTATATGAGGAAAACACGACAAACTACCCGCGCGACTACCGCAACTTCCTTCAGGCGGGTATCTATTACTCCCGCAAGAACAACGCCTCCAGGGCGCTGCCGATGTTTGAGAAGTGCGTAGCCATATCCGACACCATCTCCAGGGCCTGGTACGAGCTTGGCATGATGTACGGGGCGCAAGGCAAGGACAAGGATATGCTGAAGGCGTTCCAAAAGTTCATTTCGATAGAGTCTAAGAACGCGGACGCCATTTTGCGGGTGGGCGAGTACCTGCTTGTTACCCGCAATATGCCGTCCGACGCCATGATGTTCCTTGAGATGGCCAACGCCCTCAAACCAAACGATCCCAAGATCATGCCTATGCTGGCCCGCGGCTACATGAGGACGGGGCGGAACGACGAGGGTTTGAGGTTGTTGGAGAGGATCAAGAACAGCACTAGGGGAGCGCCGGTCGACATTGAGGTACGTATTGCGCTGGGCGAGGGATACCTCTCTCTCGGCAGAAATATGGAGGCCGCCGTTGAGTGGAAGGCGGTTATCGATCAAAAGAGGGATCCGGCCTATTTGATTAAGTACGCCACGGCGCTGGTCGCCATGGGCAATAGGAACACCGAGGCGGTGGGTATAGCCAACGAGATATTGGCGAAGCAACCGGATAACATAGAGGGGCTCATGTTGTCCGGCAGGATTAAAGTCGCCTCTCGCAACCTTGAGGACGCCATGGAGATATTCAAGCAGGTCGGTTACAAAGACCCCAACTACGCCCCGGCCATCTACGAGCGCGGCAATATCTTCCTAATGCAACAGAACTATGACGGCGCCAAGGCCTTCTTTGAGAGGGCGCTTAAGTTGGATTCCAAGTTCGCTCTGGCGGAGCTCGGTTTGGCAAAATTGGCCAAAGCGCAAAAGAATCAGGCCGAGTACCAAAAGCACCTGCAGAGCGCCGGCAAATTAGACCCCGGCAACAAGGAGATACAGGATGAGATGAAGAGGGGCAATATCCGTTGATATCGACGGTTTCGCGGAGTATAAACCACGGGCGGCCCAAACGCGGCCGCCCTTTCTATAATTAAGGATGTTAAAATGGCGTTACAGGAAGCGTTCGAAAGGCAAGGGAACTTGCTTTTTAAAAAAAGAGGGCACATTCCGCTTATCGTGCTTGGGGTTGGAATTTTGTGGTACGCTTTTTTGTTGTACGACGGCAGAGCGCAAGTCAATAGCTGGTGGGTAGACGCGCTTTTTTTGTGCGTAGGTTTTTTGGGCCTCGGCATCAGAATTTTTACCGTAGGGTTTACGCCTAAGGGTACGAGCGGCAGAAATACGAACGAGGGGCAGATAGCCGAACAATTGAACACGTCGGGCATATATTCCACGGTACGGCATCCGTTGTACTTGGGAAACTTCTTCATGTGGCTTGCCCCGCTTTTGATGTCGGCGGACGTATGGTTCATACTGTGTGTTTGCGCCTTCTTTTGGATTTATTACGAACGGATAATGTACGCCGAAGAGCAATTTTTAAGAAATAAGTTCGGTCGGGCGTATGTTGATTGGTCGGACAAAACACCGGCTTTTTTTCCGAAATTTTCGCGGTACACGGGCGCGAATTTAACGTTTTCCGTCAAAAACGTATTAAAGCGCGAGTACAACGGCTTTTTTAACCTTGTTTTCGTGATGACATTGTTTCGTGGCGTAGGATTTGCCGTGACTATGAAAAAATTTTACATGGATATGCCGTGGATAATCATATTTTCAGCGTCCGCAGGTATATTTATATTAATAAGGATACTCAAAAAGCGCACAAAGTTTTTGGATGTGGAGGGGAGGTAGAAGCGCCTTGTTTGTAACTTGGGTAGCCGCGGGGTTTAGGGGACGCTTTTCTCAAAAAAACAAATAAAAAAAATAATTTTAACAAAAATTGGTTATCGGTTGGTGCGCAATATTATATTTATTATATATATAGCTACCGTTTCCGTATTTGCGGTATTCGGTTTGCTCACGTGACAAAAAGGGGTTTTGGGGATTATTTATGGGATTAATGCCGGTTTTTTCCAATGATTTGGGGATTGACCTGGGGACAGCCAATACGTTGGTGTACGCCCGGGGGCGGGGGCTCCTTATTGACGAGCCGTCGGTCGTCGCGGTCGATAGGAACACCAAGAACGTTGTTGCCATTGGGCTTGAGGCCAAGAGGATGCTTGGTCGCACGCCGGGTGAGATAGAGGCCATTCGTCCCATGAAGGACGGGGTGATTGCCGATTTCGACCTCGTTGAGCAGATGCTCAAATACTTTATTCGCAAGGTGCAAAAGCATCGCTTCTACTTCCGTCCGCGCGCGGTGATAGGCGTTCCAGCGGGCATAACGGAGGTCGAAAAGCGCGCCGTAATTGATTCCGCCGAAAGCGCCGGCGTCCGCGAGGTTTATTTGGTGACGGAAACCATGGCCTCCGCCATAGGTATGGGCATTCCGGTTGAGGAACCCTCCGGGAATATGGTCATCGACATCGGCGGCGGCACCGCCGAGATAGCCGTTTTGGCGCTAAACGGCATGGTTTGCGATATGTCCGTTCGCACCGGCGGCGACGAAATGGACGAAACTATAGTATCGTACCTCAAAAAGGCGTATAACCTGTTGGTCGGCGAGAGCACGGCCGAACAAATCAAAATACAAATCGGCTCAGCCTTCCCGTTGGAAGACGAGTTGGAGATGGAAGTAAAGGGACGCGACCTCGTAGCCGGCATACCCAAGACGCTCCGCATCACCTCCACCGAGATCCGCGACGCCCTCAACGAACCCATATCGGTAATCGTGGAGGCCGTCAAGCAGGCGCTCGAACAAACGCCGCCGGAGCTTTCCGCCGATATTTTGGACAAAGGCATCATAATGACCGGCGGCAGTTCGCAATTACGCGGGTTGGACGAAAGGATCCGCCAAGAGACGAATTTGCCGGTAAACGTGATAGATGATCCTCTGACCTGTGTCGCGCGCGGGGCGCTCAAGATTATTGAGGAGTTTGAGAAGTATCATCCGGTGCTTATGCCCACCGGCAAGCACGGTAGGTAGGGCGGGGGCGGGTTTTATACGATATGCGAGTGCTTATAGATTTAATCGTCCGTCACCGCAACGGTTGTTCGTTGTTGCTCACGGTTATACTCAGCGTGGTAATGATTGCCGTGCGGCCCGAAGCGCAGGCCAAGATTGCCCGCGCCCTCTCCATGAGTATCTTTTATCCGGCGTACATCGCGGTCTCCCAGGTGCCTATGTACACGGGGCTTTACTCCGAAAACAAGCGCCTGCGTCAGGAACTCACCGAAATCAACACCCGTTTGCAGGTTTTCCGCGAATTGGAGGCGGAGAACGCCCGGTTGCGCGGGTTGGTAGGGTTTGCCGAACGCACCCTATACACCCTCGTTCCGGCTCGGGTCGTAGCCCGCGACCCTTCGCCGCAGTACCGTAGCGTGATTGTGAACGGCGGCCGCGCACAAGGGGTGGAGATGTATATGCCCGTAGTAGGCGAGCGCGGCGCGGCGGGGAAGGTTGTGCAGGTGCTCGACGGTATGTCTATGGTGCAACTTTTGCGTGACCCGTCGAGCCGCACAAGCGTAATGGTCAGCAGGTCGCGGACTGTGGGGATACTGCAAACCGAAAACGGGCGCGACTTTTTCGTTCGCTTGCGCAGCCACGAAGATGTGCGGGGACAGGACACGATAGTCACCTCCGGTCTCGGCGGCATATTCCCAAAGGGTCTGTCGGTAGGTTTTGTGAAAAAAATTGACGACGGTAACCCCCTCTTCAAACGCGCCTATATAGATTTTTCCATAGACTTCGATAAGTTGGAGGAGGTTTTCGTAGTGCGCCTGCCGCCGCTATGGGCGGCGCAACGCGCCGAACTTGATCAGGTGAAGACCGGAAAATGATGAACGTAGCGCTTAAATGGGCGGGTTGGATTATTCTGTGCGTGATACTGCAGAGCACGCTTGTGCCCTACATTGCCGTAATGTCGTGCAAGCCGGATTTGCCGATTGTCGCCCTGTTCTACCTGTCGCTCCGCTTGGGCGTTATGCCCGGCGTGTATGTGGGATTCTTTCTCGGTTTGGGGCAAGACCTTTTTTCCCAAAGCGTTCTCGGACAAATCGCGTTGGCCAAGAGCGTAGCCGGCTTTGTAGCCGGGCTCTTCAACGAGCGGGTCGTGCGCTTGGATCCTATTACGCGGGGGGCGCTGCTCATAGCCGTGTTTGTGCTCAACGACGCGATTGTTATGCTTGTGCAAATAGTAAAGTCCGACGGTAGCGCCGGTATGTTCTTTACGGAGCTTTTGATGGTCACACTGCCCAGAGCCCTGTATTCGCTTGTTTTCGCGGCCATCCCGCTTGTGTGGGTAAATGTCGTAAAGCCGCATAGACTTATAGACTGATCGGTAAGCCATGGCGATCGGAAAAAGGCTACAAGACGAACCGCATGAGCGACGGGCCAAAAGCCTCGTGGTAGGCATGGTGTGTTGCTTGGCCATGGCCGTGTTGTTGGTGAACTTGTACCGGTTGCAGGTAATAGAGGCCGAAGAGAGTATCCGAATATCAAACGAAAACAGTATGCGCGAGCAGGTGGTGCTCCCGCCGCGCGGGCGCATTTTGGACAGAAACGGCAACGAACTGGCGCGTAGTCGCCCCGCATACTCGATATGCGTGCTACCATACAGTTTGCGTAACCGCGAAAAGGTGATTTCGTCGCTTTGCAAGATACGCGACATTGAGGGGAACGTCGTTTTTGACAGCGTGACCCTCGTCCAACAGTTTCGCAGAGCCAACACCCGCAAGTTTGACCTCACGCGCATAAAAGAGGACGTGCCCATAGATATAGTGAGCATAGTGGAAGAGCACTATATGGAGTTGCCGGGGATTGTGGTGGAAACGGAGTCGCGCCGCGAGTACCCATACGGCGCCGCGGCGTTCCACGCGGTGGGATATATGGGCGAAATACCCGAAAGCGAGTTTGATACCCTCAGAAATCAAGACTACTACTGGGGCGACCTTATGGGCCGGGCCGGACTTGAGCGTACCTACGAGAGCGTAATGAGGGGGCGGTGCGGACGAGAATACTTGGAGGTCAACGCCTACGGCAAAAGTTTGGGCACCGTGTCCAACATCAAAAAGGTCGATCCGGTCTACGGAAACGACATATACACTACGCTCGACATAAATATGCAGCTTGTGGTCAAAAAAGCCTTCCCTGATTCTCTAAAGGGCGCCGTGGTCGCCTTGGATCCGCGCAACGGCGATGTTTTGGTGCTCTTCAGCAACCCGTCGGTAGACCCCAATATCTTTTCCTCGTCACCCTCCGTAAGGAGCAAGACGTGGGCGGCGGTGGCGGCCGACCGTAACCTCCCGCTAAACAACCGCGCCATAGCCGGCGTTTACCCTCCGGGTTCAACGTTCAAGGTGCTTAGCGGTATAACCGGTCTCGACGCCGGGATCATCACAAAGGATTCGAGGATGCCCTCCGCGTGCGGCGGTAGTTTCCGCTTCGGCAGCCGCATAGCGAAGTGCCACAAGCCCGCGCCCGGCCACGGTAGCACAAACTACATATCGGCGGTACAGTATTCGTGCAACGTGTACTTCTACCAACTCGGCTTAAGGCTCGGCGACGCCAGAATAAATAAGTACGCGAATATGTTCTCTTTGGGTAGCGTTACCGGCATAGACCTGCCCGGAGAGAAGGCCGGTTATTTGTCGGGCGAAAAGGCCTACAACGAGCGCTTCGCCTCAAGAAACTGGAAATGGACGCAGGGACTCGTAATGGACCTCGCCATAGGCCAGCAACAGGTGCTCACGCCGTTGCAGTTGGCCCTAATGGTGGGCGGCATGGGCAACGGGAAGCGCATATACAGGCCGCGTTTGATGAGCGAGGAGCGCAACAAGGACGGCATATTGGTGTACCAAAATCTGCCGGTCGAAAAGAATAAGATACAGGTGGGTCAGTACGCCCTCGACGTAACGCGAGAGGCGCTGGCCGCGGTTGTCAAACCGGGCGGCACCGGTTGGCGCGCCGGGGTGCCGGGTATTCCCGTAGGCGGCAAAACCGGTAGCGCCCAAAACCCGCATAGCGACCTTTCACACGCGATGTTCATTGCCGTAGCCCCGGTTGACGATCCGGTAATAGCCGTGGCGGTGGCCATAGAAAACGCCGGCGGCGGCGGCGCGGTGGCGGCGCCGGTGGCCGGAACGCTGCTCAACTACTTCTTCAGCGAAACCGAAGAGGGAAAGAGCGTATACAAAAAGTATAACCCGGACTCGGATCAAAGACCCAGAAGGCCGCAAACGCAAAGACCGGCGCCTTCGCCTACGGAGAGCGCGGCAAACGCGGCCGCAGACGCGGCGGACAGATCCGAATCCGCCCCAACGCCCCGCCCGCCCGCGCCGGAGGGCGAGTAATGAACAACGATAAACGTTACGGAGAATGCTAAATGGACGACCTCCGCAGAAAGCGCAGCTTAGACTTCCTGTTGCTCCTCACGGCTTTGGCCCTGTGGGTGATAGGGATATTTCTCGTATACAGCGCGACCTACATCCACGAGAGCGGGCCGCTTGTAGGCATATACAAACAACAGATACTTTGGGTGGTGATGGCGCTGCTCATCGTCGTCCTAATCATATCGATTCCGGCGCGCTACGTATCCGCGGCCGCGTATGTTTTATACGGACTGTCGCTCGTTTTGCTTGTTTTGGCCATAGCCACCGGTTCCGGCGTGAGCGCCAAAGGCGCCGAACGGTGGGTCATGATAGGCGGCTTCAAAATACAACCGTCCGAATTTGCCAAAGTGGGTCTGCTATTGGCGCTGGCTAAACGCCTAAGCGAAAAACCCGTATCGCTCTACAACTTAACGACGCTCATCGTACCCGTTATACTTATTCTTGTCCCGTTTGCCTTGGTGCTAAAACAACCCGACTTAGGCACGGCCATGGTCTTCTGCGTAATGGCGTTGCCTATGTTCTACTGGAGCAAGCTTACGCTACTCGACGTCTTCTACATCGTGTCGCCGCTTATATCCCTGCTACTCTCCGCCGTGCCGCTCCTACTGGCGTTCAACACCGGCGTGAGCTGGGGCGTCTTTGAGGCCGTGCCGTGGGGATTATTCTTTATAGTAGTGGTTGTGCTGCTCTACATCTTTCGCGCCCCGCTGTTCATTTGGATAGGCGTAATAGCCGGAAACATCATGACGGCCACGATAACCACGGTGGTTTGGGGTTCCGTGCTCAAAGACTACCAAAAGATGCGTATAACGAGCTTCATGAACCCGCAGTCCGACCCCTTCGGTTCCGGTTACCAGGTCATACAATCCAAGGTGGCCATAGGTTCCGGTCACATATTCGGCAAGGGGTACTTGCAGGGTACCCAGTCGCGCCTGTCTTTTCTCCCGGAGCAACACACCGACTTCATCTTCTCCGTGCTCGGCGAGCAATTCGGCTTAATCGGTTGTTCCGCGGTAGTGCTCTTATTTACTATACTGATTGTGAGGGGTATATGGGTTACATACAACTGTCGCAACCGTTTCATTAATTTGGTGGCGGTAGGTTCCACCGCGATATTGGGTTTCCACATATTCGTAAACATCGCGATAACGCTTGGTATGATGCCGGTAACGGGTTTGCCGCTCCCGTTCCTCTCCTACGGGGGATCGTTTACCGTAACGGTGGCGATACTAGTGGGGTTGTTGCTAAACGCGAGGGTTACGGATCAGGACTTTTGAGCCTTGCGGCTTAGCGCCTCTACGCTTCGCCCCTTTTTTGCCTGTACACGTCGTGTTTCCAGTTTTCTATGTGGTTTTTTAGAGCGGCGAAACTTCGTTCGCTCATTACGTGCTCTACGCGGCACGCGTCGCTTACGGCCGTTTTGCGGTCTACCCCCAAAAAAATGAGCCAGTCGGCTATGAGCGTGTGCTTCTCGTAAACGGATTCGGCCGTCTTGCGCCCGGTATCCGTGAGGGTTATGTGCCCGTCTGCGTCAATGTCGATAAACCCGCCGGAGCGCAGTTTTTTTAGGGCGACGCTAACGCTCGGCTTGGCGAAATCAAGCTCGTTGGCGATGTCCACAGCCCGAATCGGACGCCCGCCGCCGCCGAGAACCAATATCGCTTCCAAATAATCTTCAGACGATTCTTGTGAGTGCATACAAACGCCCGCCGTTTGTTTTTATAAAACCGTTATTGCCGCAAAACGCCTTTTTTTCTCAATAGATAATATAGAACATGGAGGTTGAAATGTCAAACAAAAGGAAACGGCGGCGCCGACAGCGGCGCTACATCAACCTTTTTTTAAAAAAATTTGACTTCCCCCTGTCCCACAAAATATATTAAAACGGTGAACGACGAACGGTTTTGCGTTTGGGGGGACGGGCGCGGTTGCTTGAGGATACTGTGAAAACAATCCTTGATAAAGACTCGAAAACGGACAAAATACCCGGCTGTAAACCCTTCCCAAGAACGTATATTATTATTGTTCGTTTTTATTTAACAATGACGGTGTAATTGTAGGGGCGACCGTCCTCGGTCGCCCGTTTTCGAATCAACGAACAGCGCGGGCGATCGAGGACGATCGCCCCTACAGTCTACGTTGTCGAAATTAAACGTTCCTTTAATTTATACACTTAGTACCCCTCTCAATTCGCTCCATTCGCCATATTTACCTCATAAAAACTGTCTAAATTAAACCAACGTTTAAATTAGACAATTTGTTGACATATTCCATACTAAAGTAAGGAGCCATTTAGGTGAAACGGATAACGATTTTTCTTCTTGCGGCGTTGTTTGCCTGCGCCAACACTATTTACGCGCAGTCGGAAGGGTCTGCGCCGGAACTTGAAAATGACGCCGGCGGTGCCGCCGCTGCAACTGAGGCCGCGCCGTCTGAAATCGCGCCTGAAACCGAGCCTCAAGCCGTACCTGAAGCCTTGCCGGCGGCGGCGCCTGCCGAGGCGTCCCCGTCGTACCGGTTGATAGTGAATTTTGAGGAGAATAGCCTCGAATTGGCGCCGCTGTCCGCCGCGGCGCTCGACAGTATGTCCGTACTGTTCGCTAAGCACAACCGTAACCGTTACGAGGTGCACGGGTACTCTTGCCCCACCATAGCCGGTCAAAAGGTGATACGGCTCTCACTTCAACGCGTGGAGCGCGTGGTTGAACACTTGGTGTCGCTCGGTATCCCCGGAGAGAACATACTAACCGTGGTAAACGCGCCCAAAACAAGCGGCGGCGCAAACAAACCCTGCGCGGAAGATCGGCGTGTGGACATCATATCAACCGGCTACCGTTGGCGCAACGAGGAACCGCCCCCCGCCAAACAATCGGAACCGGAATTAAGGGTATCGGACAGCCTAAACGCGGTTATGACGGAGCTCAAACGTAAGTTAGCCGAGTCCGAAGCGTCCGCCTCCGCCGCGCGCGCCGCGCCTGAACCGCCCCCGGTTCAACCCGTAAAAGCGGAGGAGGGCAAACAGGCCGTAGCGGTCTACATGGCCGGCGCCGAACCCCCCGCCGCCAAAGGCGTACACACGATAATGGGCGGCGAGCTGGCGAGAGTTTTGAGCGAGAGCGACAAGTACACCGCCGTAGACCGCACGGAGGTAATCCTACAACAATTGGACAAGGAACACGTCTATCAGCGTAGCGGGGCGGTAGACGACGACCAAATCAAAGCCATCGGCCACCAGTTAGGCGTGCAATACCTTTGCATATCCAATATAAATCCTGTCGGCAAACGCTACTATTTGGACACGCGCCTTGTCGACATAGTCACCGCCGAAATCTCCCGCTCCGTAACGGCGACGAGCACGCTAAAAGACGCCGGCGAGATGGCCAAAGTAGGCCGGAACATAGCGCTTGAATTATTGGAAGCTGAGAAGACGATGAAACAACGCAAGTTGAGAAAAACGATATTCCGCTACACGGCGATAGGTTTGGATGTTTTAGGCGCCGGAATGTTGGCGTATGGATATATGGAGAACGGCAACGTAGTCAAGCACAAAGAAGCAATAGGCGCTGACGACGAGGGGCGCGAAATAATATCCAACGGCCCCGAAGCTCAAAGGGCGGCGACAAGACGGAACGTCGGCTACATAGTAGGAGGGGTATTGGTCGCGGCGGGCGTGTCGATACATATAATTTTTTAACAATTGATATGATGTGATGTTGACCCGTAGGGGCGATCGTCCCGATCGCCCGCGCCGTTTGTTGATTCGCGGCGGGCGTGTCGATACACATTATATTCTAACGATTGATATGATGTGATGTTGACCCGTAGGGGCGACCGAGGACGGTCGCCCCT
>LIUJ01000056.1:0-342 GCA_001462255.1 Fibrobacteria bacterium GUT77
ACACAGATTTTGAAACTGTCTCTTGTCGTAATGCCGTAAACCGGATTTGGATAGGTGCGGTTGGGGATCGTCTGAAAGGATCAATATAGATGTTAAGAAAAATCGAAATTGCCGTTTTATCGGTTTTTGTGTGCCTTACGTTTACGGTGGCGAGGCAATCGCAGGGTTTTAGGATAGTGCCGGATCCGTCCGTTATGGGCGTTAGGGCGCAGGGCGATACCGTTCGGGTAGAGTGGGTGGAACTCTCCGGAGGCGGGTCGCAGTCCCTTGCTCCGGTACCGCGCGATTGCGATGTGTACTACGCCGCGACGCCTACCGGCGGGGGTTTGGCGGGGTATACAA
>LIUJ01000056.1:464-1139 GCA_001462255.1 Fibrobacteria bacterium GUT77
TGGCGGGGTATACAAAGCTTACCGCCGCCATAGACGCCAACAGGCAGACGAATTTTTCCGCGACGGTTCAGGGTAAGGCCACGCGCTTTGTGCCCAATCGTCAGGGTGGTCGGATGGGGCCCGGGGTTTATTATGTTGTTGTGGCCGATGTAAGCGGAAGCGATACCCTGTATTCCGATTACTTTCGCTTGATGGTGGCAAGCGCGGAACCGCCCGCGGTTGAATATCCTAAGGCCGACATCATGAAGGGCGAGATGGTTAAGAGGGTGACGGATCTCGCGCCTGTCTTCACGTGGAGGTCGGTACCCGGCGTGCCGTACTACCATATAGTGCTCTCCGACAGACCCTTTATCAATTCCGACGGTACTCCCAATACGGACATTAACATAATTTGGCAAGCCATAACGCCGGGTACGCGTATGGCGTACGGCGCGCCCGACCCGTCTAATACGATTACCGCCGCGCCCCCGCCGCTCGCGGTGGGTACGACCTACTCTTGGATGGTGCTCAACAACTACGGCAATCGCCCGGAGTTTACCTCGTGGGATGTGGTGAGCGTAATGGACGGAGTGGCCGGTCGCTTTTTAATCGCCGGAGATACGCTCAAAAAACCGATGGTTACGGCTCCGGTTTCCGGTAACGAATTTAGAGACGGGGCGCGGATAGAGTTTAAGT
>LIUJ01000056.1:1296-19985 GCA_001462255.1 Fibrobacteria bacterium GUT77
GAGTTTAAGTGGGGCAACCTCGACACAAAAGCCGGGTCGTACCTGGTGAATCTCATGCGTGACGGTAACGCCAAATCTTTTGGTATGGAAGGCATGGGTAATTTCCGCATGGGATTATTGGTTTGGGAGGCTACCGTGCCGCGCGGCAATAACACAAACGAGTTGAGCGTGACGCTCGACGCCGGGAGTACGCTGACCGGCGGTGATTACAGGTGGCGCGTTTACGCGCTCGACGGCCGCGGCGCGGCCTCCACCGACTCCGCTCTTTCGGTCTCCGGTTTCAAATACGTCAAGACCGACGAGGGTACGATAAACATTTCAACGATTGAGAGGATAGGCGGTAGAGACCTGCCCGTAGGCTACGTGGAGTTGCGATTGGAGGTGGTGAGCGGGCCTACAATGAAGCCGCTGCTCTTCTACACGAGCGGCGAAGGCACGCAAGGGAGGTCTTTTCCCGTTGGCACCTACCGTATAACAACCGTAAAAGAGGGATACACTGCGTATACGGCGACCGTTACCGTATCAAGGGGCGCGACGGCGGACGTGACTATACCCATGTCGCGCCCGGAAGCCGTCCTTTACGGACGCGTACTTGCGGACGGCGGCTTGGCCGTAGGCGCCGCTAAGGTTACGGCCGTCTCCGAGTGGGGCGATACCGTTTCCGTGACGACCGACGACCGGGGCGGCTTTACGTTTTCCGGTCGGGCCGCGGATTGGACCATAACCGTTGATAAATCGGGTTTCAAAACGTCCGCCCCCAAAAAGGTAACGTTGAAGTTGGGCGAAAACAACGATTTCGTCAGCGTCAATTTGGAGAGGAGCGATTTTGCCCTATCGGGCGTTATCCGAAATTCAAGCGGTCATCCCGTTATGGGGGCGCGGGTGCGAATCTTGCGTGAGGGCGTTCTCTTAGACGAGTTGATTTCCACGCCGCAGAACGGCGCGTACGTTTTCTATCTCAACGCCGGTACGTACGCCGTTACGGCGGAGAAGCCGGGTTTCACGATGTTCAGCCGGAGCGTCGCGGTCACCGGAACCGTATCGCAGGACATTATCTTAAGGGAAGGCGCCGTGGTCGTCAGCGGCGCGGTTACCGGTAGGAGCTGGGTTGCGAGCGTAAACAACTATGTCGTCGCCCCCATTACCTCGGCGAGCGTTACCTTTACGGACGTTACTCCAAACGTATCGAGGCGGGATACGTTCACCGTCATAAGCGACGCCGTTTTCGGTAAATTTTCAGCGAGTTTGCCCAAGGATAGGAATTATAATGTGACGGCGTCGGCCGTTGGGTTTGCCGCCTCCGGCAACGTACATGACTTTAATACAACCGACGTATCGGTTGATTTGTCCAAAGAGTATAACGATACTTTGTACGCCTTGGCCACGGTAAAGGGACGCGTTACCGGGGTAGCCGAGGGTGCGCAGGTTGACGTGAATGTCTACGATGCAAACGGACGGACGCTTGCTTCCAAACGTATTATTACGTCGGGCAGGAACGGCGGCGACCCTTACGAGGTTAGGAACATTCCGGACGGAAACGTTAGGATCGGGGTAGGCGCCGAGGGGTATTTTACGAATACCGCCCACTCGGTTATCATAACGAAAGGCCGGCTTGATCCCAACCGAGAGAACTATGATTTTTCTATGGGGGTAGGCGACAAGGTCGTCAAATTTGACGTCACTTCGGGGGGGCGCGGGGTGATAAAGTTAGTATCGCCGTTCAACAAGACGTTAGCCTTTGACAACGTATACGGAACGTCCGATACGATTCGTGACGTAGGGAGCGGGGACTATGTTGTAGAGGCCGCTGTAGACGACACGAACCGATTGGCGTTGTCGTATCGCAAATTCAATGTTTCCGATAGCGAAAACGAGCATACGGAGCAATTGAGTTTTCCTTTTACCCATAAGCCGGACAGCCTCGCCGACACAAGTAACGGTAATGTCAGGATAAAGTGGCCGGAGCCGGTAATTATGAATAGGTTGGTTCTTTATTACAGAAGCGAGGGGAGCGTCCGTTTTGACAGCGTTTCTGCTAACGGCGCGGATAGGCCGATGGCGTTTAGCGTTAAACCCGCGCGCGACGGTTGCAAATTATATTACTACTTCCGTGTATACCATACCAACAACGATGTTTACGGGTCAAGCAATCAGTTGTACGCCACGCACGTAAGAGCCAATGACAAGCTCATCAGCCGCGTGGTCGTTGAGCCGGGCGTTATTGAGGGGGACACGCTTTTAATGTCTTCGTCGTACCAGGCGGCGTTTACGCTTAAGGCTTTTTACGGCGATGTGTTTGTGCCCATAACCGGCAATATGGGAAGGGTGTCGTGGAGCGTATCGGGAGCCGGAAGCGGATCCGGCACGGGAATGACCTATTCTTACGTCACCCCTGACGGGGGGGAGCGGAATTTGATTTTGCGGGCGGCGCTTACGCCGACGGGCGGCTATAAAATGAAGCCCGGTGTCGACTCAACGGTTAATATACCTATCAGGGTTACCGGGAAGCGGCTCAAGTCTATAGACATATCGCGCAAGGGTAACGCGGGCCCGATCTTGAATAACGAGAGAATAGGCTTCCGCGCCGACGCGTTTGACGAGAGCTTGAGAGCGGTTACGGTGTCGCCGAGATGGGACCGCTATCCGGTTGGCGCCGGTGAGATAAGCGGAGACGGCTCGTTTGTGCCCAATCGCAAATTCGTTGGGATGGCGAGGATAGCGGTTGACGTGGGCGGCAGAAAATTGGAATACACGGAACCGGGCGCGGAGTTCCCCGGACAGCGCGTAAACTACCCGATAAAGCGCAACGCGACCGGTAACGATACGGCGGATACCCGAATGGGGATGCGGGTTATCTTCGGCGCCGGTACGGTGAAAGAGGGTGTAAACGCCGAGCTTGGGGTTACGGTACCGCAGTTGACGAATTATGTGCATAGGGGCACGGAGAACTATATGATGGCCGACTCGGTCGCTTTCGATTTAACGTTCAGCGACACGGGGGCCATAGGCGGCAATATTGTGCTGGCGTTCGACGTTCCGCAAATGTTGAAGGATGCCGTTAACGACGGCAGTTATGAGTTTAGGGTGGCAAAGTGGTTGCCGGACAGTTTGCGGTGGGTTCCCACGGACTCGACGCGCGTGTCGGGGGGCGTAGTTTATACCGTGCTGTCGCCCATGGCTACTACGGGATCGGCTTTGCCCAAAACCAAGAAGACAACCGCGCGTAGGGTATCAAGGGCGTCCGCGCTTACAAAGTCCGCGCGCTACGCGCTGGTTATCAAGGCGAATAAAACGTCGCTTGCCCTGTCCGTTTCGCCGCACCCGTTCTCGCCGTATATAGTACCGGTGCACGAGTATGGTTCGGGCGCGAAAGCGGGAACGTGCATAAAGGTCGGCATACAGGCGCCGGATCCCTTTGTTAAAAGCGTAAAGGTGCGCGTCTACAACGCGACCGGCAAAATGGTTTGGGGCATAGAGAAGCTGAACGCCCAAACCGGCGAGAACCGCTTTTGGTGGAACGGCAGAACAAGCGGTAGCGGCGGCGCCGCGGTAAGCGAAGATGTATGGTCGGACGACTACTACGAAAAGAACGCCGGCAGGCCTATGTGCAGAAACGGCAGGTATTATGTAGCGGTGTTGCTGACGGACATGGAAGGCAAGCAGATGCGCGCGGTGAAACCGTTGGTGCTGATGAAATAGAAGGTTAATAAAAACAAAGAGGTTGATTTTATTCGGAGGCGCAGGTGAAATCCATATCGTTTATGATTAAGGCGGTGTTGTTGTCGTGCTTGCTTTTTGCCACGTTGGCCTTAGGGCAACCTGTGGCGGAGCCGGAGTCGGATGTTGTCTCCGAACAGGCGGTTCAGGAGGCGCAAGAGGAAGAGCTAATTACAGTACCGGAGCAAATTGCGATAGAGCCCGAACCCGATGTTGAGGAGCCGAAAGTTGCGGATGCGGCCTTCGCGCCTCAGACGACCGCGGCGGATACCGTTGATTCGGGGGCCGACCGGCAGAGGGTTAGGCTCGGCGTGCTTATGCTTGAGTCGGCTACCGGGCACGACAAAGAGGCCTTTGACATGACCGCCCTGATGATTGAGAGGCTCGAGGAGTTGGGGCTTTACGACATCTATCGTCCGAGCGATATAGATAAAGCCTTGACCGGCACGCGCTTAGGCAAGGGCAGTTGCCGCGACCCGAAGTGCGTTCTTGGCATCGGTAAGATGTTGGGTGTTCGCAGGATGATATCCGGCACGCTCGACATTACCGGGTCGCGTTGCGCCGTGCGCCTTGTGTTGCTCAACGTGATGAGCGGTAAACCCATAGCGAGCGTGAGTTTGGAGGGGGCTTTGGGGGTTCCCGCTAATGAGGTGCTCTTGGCCGCTATTGACCGCATACACGGCGACAATAGAGAGTTGAATAGGATGAGCGCGTACTTCGGCCCGCCGGAGAACAATCTCTCGGAGTTCCTTTGGACGTCGGTGTCGGTTGCGGGGGCGGGTCTCTTTTACACGGTGGTGAACTACGGCGCGGGCGGTAACCGCGCCGACGACGGCGTTCAAATCGTCGGCGGCGCCTACGGCGGGAACGATAAACTCTCCGGCATTTGGGCGACGGGGAACCAGATACCGGTGTTCGCGCGTCCCGCGGCGCTGGCAAACGCATATACGGCCGTGTCGGACGACGCTTACGGCGTCCTTTACAATCCGGCGGGTATGCCTTGGGTTGGCGGGCGTGAGGCCGTGGTCGGCTACCAGTACCGCCTCGGCATGGACATCATGGCCGTGTCATACGTCAACAAGGCGCTTCGCGACCTCGGCTTCGGGCAGGCCATACTCCTCACGACGGATCGCGACGGCGCCATGACGGAGGTGTACTTCGTGACGGCCGCCGGCTACAAGATAAATCAAGACTACCTGTTCGGCCCGCTCTCCGTGGGCGCTTCCCTCAAGATTGTGGGCAACACGGTCAACAAATTGTCGCAGGACTCGCCGTACGGCCAGTCATACGGCGTTGGGCTGGATCTCGGTTTTATGTGGGAGTTGTCGCCGGCCATTAGATACGGCCTCCTTTTGCGCGACGTACCTACGGTGAACAAGTGGAAGAACAGGGCCACGGGGGCGCGGTATTCGGAGACAAACCCGTCCACGTTGCACATGGGCGGAAGCTATACGGCCGGATACAACGCGTTTTTGACGGCCGACGGCCAAATTCCCATTTACGCCGATCAACCTTGGGTTATGGCCGGCGGCGTAGAGTACGAGTTCTTCAGGATGCTGGCGCTACGCGTAGGTTTGCAGAGAGAGATACTCGACGAGTACGCGGACTGGTGGAAAATAACCTGCGGCGCCGGTTTCAGGTTTGACACGGGGGCGAAGTGGGGTAGGGAGACGGCGCTCGACATATCGTACGAGTACAACACGACGGAGTTGTTTCACGTGGTCAACGTTTCGGTTAGAGCCGGTTTTTGATTATTTGAGGTCTATGACAAACAACGTCATGTCGTCTTCTTGTTGTTGCGTTCCGCAAAACGTTTTTTGATTGTCCAATATGGCCTGTACGGCGTCGCTTGGGTTTAACGGCAACGTTTGCGCCGCTATGTTTTTCAGGCGTTCGGTTCCGTACATTTCGGATTTGGCGTTGATGGCCTCCGTCAGACCGTCGGTGTAAAGTATCATTCGGTGTTCTCCGCGCGCGTAGTCCGTTTCTTTCTCCCGCAACAACATATCCTGGAAGACGCCCAAGAAGAGGCCGTCGGTCTTTAGCGTGGCGCAACGGCCGGTTGGTTTGTGCAGGTAGAGCACGGGGCAGTGCCCGGCCGAGGAGTAGCGTATCTTTTGCGTGGCGGTGTTTATGACCGCGTAAAAGACGGTCACAAAGTGTTCCGTGGCTATTTCGGAGATGAACAGTTCGTTTATCCGCTCCAGCGTTTTTTGCGGTGAGGTTTCTTTTCGCGAGTGAATTTTTAGGAGGATTTTGAACATGGACATAATGAGCGCGGAGGCTACGCCGTGGCCGGATACGTCGGCGACGATTACTCCGTAGGAGTCGTCGGATATGTCGAAAAGGTCGTAGTAGTCGCCGCCCACGGAGTTTGCCGCGAGGTAGCGCGAGCCCACGTTGTAGTGTTTGGCGGAGGTCATTATGTCCTGCGGCAGGAGTTTTTGTTGGATGGTGCGGGCGTGTTCGAGATCCATGCGGATATTGGTTTGCGCGATCTCCAGCTCGTAGTTGACTTTGCGCAGTTTTTCGTTGGCGGTTGTAAGGCCGTGGTTTGCCTCGTCGAGCGCGTTCATCATGCTGAAGTTGTCGAAGACGAGCCCGGCGAGCGTTATAATGTTTGTGAGGAATGTGATGTCGTCGCTTGTTATGGGAGCCCCGCTGTTTTTGCGGTCAAGCCAAAATACCCCCTTTGCGCTGAAGGCCGGGCATACGATGCAGGAGCGGCGCTTGTCGTCTTCCGACACGTTTTTGTCGTCCCCGCAACTGTGCGCGGTGCTCCAGCAGTACGGGTTGACGCTACCGTAGCAGCGACACGACTTTTTTTCGCACCCTTTTATTTCGTAGCATTTGCGGGTAGGCTTCCTCAAAAGCGGTGCCGCGATGTAGGAGCGCGATTGCAACTCGCGGCTGAACGCATCGCAATTCGGGTCGGGCTCCTCCACGAAGATGTGTTTGTTTAGGAATATGGCGTCGGTTATGTCGCCGCCGTCGAAGCCGAGGGGCACCATAAGGTTTTTAACGGCGTCGCCGTCTATTCCCACCCAATTAGCCGGTTCTATGCGGAATTTTTCCGGGTTCACCTTAAAAAGTATCGCGCGGTCGAAGTCGACGAGGTCCTGAAAGGACAGGAGCACGGTCTTCACGATGCCGTTGAGGTCGGTGCAGGAGTGCAGTACCTTCACAAGCTCGTTTAAGAGCGCGGAATTGATGAGTTGGGACTTGAGCATCTCGTTTTGCGAGAGCAAATCCCGCTCCGAAGTCTGCGGTACGGAGTCGTTTGTTTTGTCGTCCACAATAATATCCATTATTTGCTTGATTTTTAACTGCGGCATTTACTATTTTATTAATATATTCTATTCGCAGAGGGTTGCGCAACGCTTTTTGCGGATATTTTTTTGCGGTTGCGTAAAATACACAAAAACAGTTTGTTTGGGAGGGTTTTGGTTTTGGATACCAATCAAAAAAAGGGCGGTATACCCGAAGGGGCCGACCCGCTCGTCGACGGCGTGGTAAGGGTTAGGGCTTTCATTTCCGACAACGGCGGGATGGTTGCGGCCGTACTTGTCGCCATAGTGGTCGTTGTGGGCGGCGTCCTTATTTACAACGGATTGCGGGAGTCGCAGATTCGGAAGGCGCAGGAGCTATTCGGCGTTGGAATTTTAGACTACAACGCCGATCGATTCGATAAGGCGCTTGAGTCGTTTACCAAAGTGGCCGAAAGGTACAAGGGTACGCCGCAGGGTACCATGGGCGCGTTTATGGCCGGGAGCGTATACTTACAGCAAAACAACGTCGACCAAGCTATAACGTGGTTTGAGGCGGCCGCCGGAGGCGCGGAGAGCGGGTTCGTTAAGGGTCAGGCTTTGGAGGGTTTGGCCGCCGCCTATGAGGAAAAGGGTGACGACGCGGCCGCGATCAAGTGCTTGGAGAAGGCGTTGCGGGACAAGGCCGCCGCTCACCGTCACTCCGCCATTCGGTGGAAGTTGGCGCTGTTGCATAAAGACAACGCGACAGCCGCCGCCCGCTACTGCAAAGACTTAATCGCCGATACGCTGGCCACACAGTACCACCAAAAAGCCGAAAATCTGTTGGCTTCGGTCAACGCCGGAAAATAGTCGGCTTTCCGCCGACGTTGATGAATCGGTTTCGTATGGGCGGCAACCTCGCCGCCCGATTTCCGTTACGGAATGTTCCTCGTATATGTTAAACGGATTCTTACGGGGAATTTCGGCGACAGAGTAATTCAGAGGGTTAATCCCATCCGCACATATTGATTATACTTTACAATATGCGTACGGATTTAATCGTATATATTAAAAACGTCAGTGATGTGAAAGGATTTTTCGCATGAAAAAGGTTTTGGTTTTAGACGACGGCCGCGACCGCGCGGCGCCCATTAAGGATGCGCTCTCCAAGAAAAAACTCGACGCCGTCGTTTGCGCGGCGTCAAACGATTTCATGACCGCGTTGTGCGCGCCCGATTTCGAGGCGGTCTACATCAACGCCGAAACGTGGAAGAAGGGGCGTTGCATATACGAGTATTTCGGCGCCGGTTCGCGGCTTGCGTCCGTGCCGGCGATATTCTACAATGTTGACGAGAAGTATAAGCCCGGTATCGCCGGGAGGCATCCTCACGACGGCGACCGCTTTTTTGCGGCGCCGTCCGACGTAGAAACGGCAGTTGAAGAAACCTAAACCCCGCGGGGGTGGGCAATGGAAAACGCGTTGGAGATTCCTTCGGGCTTTTGGGAAGCCGGTAGGGGTGGTATTATCCACGTCGCCAACATCAAGGGCGGTGTGGGAAAATCCACTCTCGCCACAAACCTTGCCGCCACCCTAAGCAAGCACGGGCCTACCCTGCTTATAGACTTGGACATCCAGGGTAGCGCCGGCGCCGCCCTCGGCGTCGGTGAGGACGCCGCGCCAAAACGCACGTCTTGGGATCTCTTCAGGCGCCGGTTCGAGTCCGAATCGTCCGTCTCCGCGTGCTTGGAAACCTTCGACGCCGCCGGATTCTTTGCCAAGCTGGAAGAGAAAGCCATGAGCTACTTGTTCGGCGGCGGGTCGGTTGACGACGCCATCGTGCGGACTACGTCTACGTTGCACGTAGTGCCGGCCGGTTCCGGGCTCTTCAACTCGCCAAGGGGATACCTATACGGCAATTTTTTGCACAACTTGGGCGTCATAAAACGGCGCTACAAATATGTCGTGGTCGACACCCCGTCCGTTTGGAACAGATTGACTCGGTTCCTATATGTCAATAGCGACCTAAACCTGATACCCGTTACGCTCGACGCGCTCTCGACAAACAGTTTCAAACAGTACCTCTCCCACATCAGGCGCCTGATTTCGCACAACTCCCATGTGCGTTTGCGCATAGTAAAGAACGAGGTAGGTCGTAGCGGCGACGGTAGCCGCCCAAACGGGAAGACGCGTACCGTAAATGTAAATCGCCGATTTTTGGACTCCCTGTGCGAGCAGGTCGCCGTGCACAACGATAGCGGGCTCGCCCTTTTGCCGCGGTCTATAATGTTTGATTTGGAGATACCGGAATCGTCGGCCATTCGCGACGCGCAAGACGCCGGAAAGAGCGTTCATGAGCACGGCGGCGACCCGACCGTCGCCGAAGCGTTTGACCTGCTTGCCCAAAACGTTCAATATGTGCTAAACGGCATACCGGTGGAAAACATCTCGGTGTCGGCGTTGGAGGGCAGAGTGCTGTTTGCGTTTAAAGCCGCCGCCGCGGTTGCGTTGCTTACGGCGGTCGCCCTAAACCCCGCGATCCCCGACGCCGCCGCGCCGCGCCCCGTCGCGCCGCAACAGATAGCGGAACGCAACGGTACCGCGATTGTCCATACCTTCAGTAGGGGTGAAAACGCCTTCCGCATGGCAAAGCACGCCATAAGCGTATTCAGGGCGGTGGTACCGTCGCAGAAGGAGATAATTCAGTATCTTACCGAGACGATAGACGCATACAACATGACGCGCGCGCCGGGTACCCCCAAAATAGTTGACTACAGCAGGATTCCGGAGGGCACCAAGATTACCTTCTACCCGCCGATATCCATAACGAACAAGCGGGAGAAGGCGCTCGCGCCGGCGTATAAATTCTTCATGGACATGATCGACGACCCGTATCCCTACGTGACCGGCGACTGGTGCGAACGCGGAACCGGCGGAGGGCAACCGCACTACGCCATGGACGTGGCCGCCGCCTACGGTAGCGATATATTGAGCCCGGTAGACGGCGTCGCCGCGCTTAAAACGGAGCCCGCGGGCGGCAGGACGGTGGCCGTGATGTTCGGAAACGAGGTAATATCCTTCTCACATTTGGACAAACGCTTAGTGGAAGAGGGAGATACCGTCAAAAAAGGTATGCCGGTGGGAACGATAGGAATGACCGGCAGAACGAGCGGCCCGCACGTCCACATAATGTACGGCATAACAAGCCTGTCGCGCCACGACATAACTTTCGCGAAAAACAACTACAGAGTGACCGATCCCAAATACCTATTCTACAAAACCGCGTTCGGGGAAACCGCGGAAGACGAGTCGTCGCTCTCGCAACCGCGATATCCGGCGCTACCGTCCTCGTTTTCGATTTTGGAGTAGAGAGTAGAGCAATAAAAAAGGCGGCCCCGTTAGGAACCGCCTTTGGCAATCAAGAATATAACTATCTGGAAAAGACTATCCTCTTGGTGTCCACGCCTACCGGCCTCCCGTTGGCCCCCATAGCCTTTACACGCACGATATACAACCCCGTTGACGCGCTCTTTCTTGACGCCCTGCCGTTCCACTCTACGGTGTTCCAGGAGGCGGCTTTGGTCTTTTGGGATACGCGCCATACTTGCCTGCCCTTAATATCGTAGATTGACACCTCCACTTGATTTATGCCCGACTCCGGCACGTAGAAGTTGACGCGGGCGCTCCTTGCCGCTCTGTTTACGAGGATTTTGCTTACCGAGAACTTCGCGCCGGCGTTGACCGAAGCCGCCTTGGCGCGGTACCCGTTGCCGCCCACAATCATAAACACGTCCTCGCGTGACAAACCGGCCACGGATATGCTCTGCGCCGAGTTGCTCCCGTTGCCCAATATCTCTCCGGTGGACGCTCTTACGAACGTTACGCGCGCGCCGACCGGGGTATTGGCGCTCGGCACGGCGGAGAAATTGAACGCTTTCTGCCGCTTGTCGTCGTTGTAGAAGCGCAACCTGTAGGTGCGCCCGTTTGCTATGGACGGGCCGAAGTGGTGGCCTATTTCGGCGCCGTTATCGCCTACCAGCACCACGGCCTCGTTGCCGAAGCTCGGAGGTACCGCAAAGGTTATTTCCGTAGCGTAATAGCCGACATACACGTCCGAGAGCTCCATATCGTCGGCTGTGGCGCGTAGCGTGTAGTGCCACGCGTCGCTCGCCGTCCGTTGCGCGCCGGCTGTTGTCTTGGCCAATGCCTTTCCGTTGCTTGTGGCCTTGCGCGGCGACAGTGACGCGGGTATGGGCGGTATGCGCAAGGTAACGGAAGCGTTGCTCTTGTTGAAGACGGTGAACGGCTCGTTCTCGCCCCTTAACTGCGACGTATCGGCGACGTTACCGGGTTTGTTAAGCAGATCGGCCGTAAAGCGCGGATCGCCGCCCTTCCATCTGTAAAATTCAAGATTTTCCCTCGCTCCCGTCGTTGCGTCCAAAACGTCGCCTAAACGCACGTTGAAGCGGAAAGGCAATACGAGGTCGGTCCACTGGTTGGGAGGCAACGTGATGTTGAACGTGTCCCGTAGTGATATGCTTTTGGCCCTGCCGAACTCAAACGTCACCTGCTTTGCCGAGGTCTTGAACCACATCAGTTGCGCGGGTTTCATGGCAAACAAAGAGTCGTTGGTCGTATCGTACTCAATCCAACCGTTTTTGCCGTAGCGGAAGAGCCGGTATAGCGTATCGTACGGGGCAAAGAGGTCGCCCGCCTTAAACAAGGCCGGTTCCAACGCCGTCCTAACCGATTGGTCGTCCAACTCAACCTGCGCGGCGAAAGGCGACCACTTCTCCTTATCGCGCAGGCCCATAGCCGGGAAGCCGCCGTAAGTGCTCGATTTTACCCGATAGGAGAGGTTAGTGATCGTTTCTTCGCTACCGTCATTTACGATTATGAACGCGAGAACGCCGAAGTTTTGCGATTGTTCGACAATGCCCTTTCCTATCTCAAACGTTAAAGACCGCATAGTGCCCGACTCCGGCCCGATAAGCGCTATGGGATTGAGTTCAGCCGTACCCTTTGCCGGTCCGCCGACCATGGTGACCCGGAAGTTGCCGACATTGCTCTCGACGGTTGACGTCGCCGTGATTTGGCCGCCCATATCCAAAATGTCCGTGGTGGGAATGTCCACCTTCGGTTTCCGGGTGTTTATCATAAGGCGATAGGTCGAACTCCCGTTTTCCCGGTATACGCTGTCTATGGCGGCCCCCGTGCCGTTGAAGTATTCGCCGTCGAATATTGTATTGAACACTACCTCCCAGTAATTGTTGCCCGCGTTCCAACGGTAGATTCGCACGTCGTCCTCCGTGTATGGGGCCGGTATCTCGTTTGCCCGTATGCTGACCTTGAACGAGCCTAACAATGGTAGTATGGAATTGGGTTCGGGTACCGAGACAGTGTATGAGTACCCGTAATCGTTGATATAAATGAACCCGTCGTCGTTTTGGCTACCGTTGGCGGATACGCTGACCGTTGTAGTGATAATAGGTGTTACATCCAACCAATCGGTCGTTCCCAACTTGAAGTTGCCGTTGTCAACAACGCCGGAACCGCCTACGGGTATCGCTACGGTTTGCTTGCTGAACGGGCCCACCTCTACCTCCGTCGGACTTCCTTTGCGGGACGCGTTGTCTTGGCCGTCTACCACATACACATACAAAGTGTACACGGTGTTGAACCTCAGCGCCTCACCCAGCAACGGTTCGGTGGTTATTTGGAAAGTTTGATTGGCGGTCGTCCTGTTGGGAGGCCCCGACGACTTGAAATCCAAAACGGTTTGGTTGTCGCCCACCGTAACGAGGTAGGCGTACCTATAGTCGCCGGTCGGCCAGTTTTCCTCAAGTTTCACCGTAATGTTGAAAACCGTGGCGTCGGGATCAAATTCCGCCTTCTCAATGGTCAATACGTTGTCTATCACGTTCCCCGATCCGGTGTTTTCGTCGCACGTGGCCGCAAGCGACTTGAGGTTCCAATCGGGTTTGGACGCGTTCACGATGTCGAATAGCACGGCGGCGAAGTAGTATCTCGTGTTTAGCGCCAAATCCTGCGCGACGGCCGTAGTAACCGTCGCCGGTATCTCGGTAACAAGGTTGAGCTCGGTTATGTCCGCGTCCGCCGCTATAGGGTTCTCGCTGTAGTAAACGCGCACCAACGCGCCGCTTGGGTCGGATATGTCGTTTGCCGCGGCCGTGGGCGCCTGCCAGGACAGGTACATAGACCCGCCCGCGCCGGGTTCGGCTGTGAATCCCGTAACCGGCGTAGGGGGCTTGCGACCTACGGTGGGCTGAAACTGCTTCTCTTCGCTCATTACCCCGTAAAGGTCGGTGACCGTCACAAAAAAGTACACGGTGCGCTCCGCGCCTACGAATCCGTCGTTGGTTATGACGTAGGTGTACCCGTTGCTGACTTGTTCTTTAGTGAGCGTCTTTTCGTCAATGAGGTCGGTCATTAAAGAATTGAACGACGCTTTAACCGAAATGTCGGTTGTAGGGCCGCTGAACGAACCGTCCGCGCCCACGGTTACGGAGACGGACGGAGCGCGCCTGTCAGGTTGGTTGATGTTTAGCAAGACGGGATTCGGCGGCATCTCCGTACCCGCTTTTATCACGTTGCGAGAGGCGACATAAAGCGGCCGCGCCAAGGAGTCTACCCCGGCCCCTTTCCAACGCGGCGCAATGGCGAAGTAGGCTGTGTCCCTCACCGGATTTACCATAGGCCCTACCGACAAATTCAGAGTGCCGTTGTCGCGCAGGGATTCGAGCGAGACAACCCATACGTTGGAGGAGCCCGGAACTCTGGCCGTGGTGAGCGGCGAGTTGCCGGCCGCGAGCGTCGGCGCGTCTCCGTTCCGCTTGTACCATATCGCCACCGAGTCTACGCTCGGTTTGTAGGCTACGCCCGGAGTCAGCGAAGGCTCGTTTTGTCCCCCTACCGTGAGCCTGAAAGAGACGCCGGTCTCGGTATTGGATGTAACGCTGTCAACGCGTATTGTGAGTTCATTCGCCTTTACGGACGCCTTTGGGTCGCGCAAGTAGGCCGATTTGGCGTTCGATATGGACGGCGGGCTTATAATGTCCGTACCGTCCAATGACCAATAAGTGGCTACGTTGAAGAAGTACAGCTCGTCTGCCGTGGCGCCCGCGGGTACCGGAAACGGGAAGTCCATGGTGTTGCCGGTAGCGGGAATCGACGCGAGGGGGATTTCAATCCCCTTGCTTTTATCGTTGGCGCCGGCTTCCGCCGCGGTAGTGGCCGGACTCGTTTTGTACCACACGTAAACCGACATAACGCGCGCGCCGTTTACCGCTCCCACATACTTGCGCATGTCGTTTAGCCCGCTGAGTTTTAAGGTAATGTTGCTCCCGCCCGCCGCGTAAACTACCGAGTCTACGGTTAGGTAGTTCTTGGCGTCGCCGATGCCGCCGCCCTTTTCTTCTATGATAAGCTCAATGTTTTTACCATTTAGCTTTGTGGAGAACTTATAGTCCGTGTTGGGTTGGCCGTCTATGGTAATCCTATCGCCGAAATCTCCGGTAACGTTACCGGCGGCGCTTATGATTCTATAGGTTCCGGTGGTGATGGCACCGGTACCGATGATGTTGAGTTTGGCCGTGTTGCTTACGGTGAGCGCGTTGTTTACGCTTATCTTGCATGATGTCGACGAGAGCCCGGTGAGCGGCAACTCAAGCGTGGCGGCGCCGTTCATGGAGAGGTTTCCGCCTATCTGAAGGTCGGCGACGCCGTCGTGCGCCAGTTTGCCGGTCGCGTTCAATATCACCGATCCCCAATAACCGCCGGTGGCGGAGGCGGTGCCGCTCACGACTATCTTATTGTCGCCGAGCATATCGCCTATGGCTACGTTCCCACCGAGCGTGGCGCCGGCGGCGACTACTATGGAATCAGCTTTTAACTCCGCGCCGGTATTCACGTTGAGCGTACCCGCGCTTACGTTTACCTTAGCAACGTTTACGGGTGCGGTAAGATTGAGCGCGGCAGTTCCCGATTTAACGAATATCCCGGTTCCCGCGGCGCCGGAGCCGAAAACGGTACGACCGAAAGAACCGGCTGTTGTTGGGTTTACGGTCAACGTGGCCGTAGCCGCGCCCATGGTTATCGGGCCTCCGATGTTGGACTGCCCCGCGACGGTGATACCGCCCGCGCTTATCGTGGTCCCGCCCGTATAAGCATTGTTGCCTCCGAGCGTAATAGTGCCGGTACCCATTTTGATAAGGCTCCCCGCTCCGGCTATGTTTCCGCCGTAGGTCACGTTGTCGCTGCGTGAGAACGTGACGTCCGTACCGGCCGCGACGACGATATTACCGCCGATTATACCGGTGGTGCCGGAACCGACTTGCAGTTTCCCCTCATTTACGTTGATTATACCGGTATAAGCGTTACTATTGCCGGTAAACTGGAGCGTACCCGCGCCGCCCTTGTTTATAGTGGTAGACCCGCTTACCGCGCCGGTAAATCCCAAATTCTGACCGGCCGAAATGGGAATCGCCGTGGCTCCGGAGAGGGAGACGCTGCCAGAAAGCGTTGTGTTGGCCGTGTTGTTTATTAAAGTACCGCCGTTAATCTTGAACGGATTTGCGTAGGCTACGGTGCCGCTCCCGGCCAATTGCAAGGTTGCGGTATTGAGGGTTACCGTATCGGTACCCAAAGCGCCGGATTTGTTGGCGATAACGGTACCGGCGCTTATTACTGTGCCGCCGGTGTAGGTGTTTGCCGCCGTTCCGCCGAGAGTAAGCGTACCCGCCCCATCCTTAGTGAGGCCCCCGGAGCCGGAAAGCGCCGAATTTATCGTTGCGGATGAGGCCGCTACGGTTATTGAGCGAGCGGTTGCACCCAAAGCCAAAGATGTACCGTCAATAGTATAACCGTTTGCCACAAACGCCATATTCCCGACAGATTGTCCTGCGGAGGTAACCGTCCCACTAGGTGTCGCGTAAAACAAAGCGTTGGATCCGGTAGCCCAAGAGTGTACGACTGTTGAACTGTCTTTAGACCAAAAATTGCCGCTCCATGCGCCGGAACCGCCGGTAAACGTCTTTTTTGTGTCGGTGTTCCATATGTAGTAGCCGGGGTATGCGGAGGGGACAGTTTGGGCAACAACTTCGGCGCTTGCCCAAGATGAGGAGTAAAATTTT
Source organism: Fibrobacteria bacterium GUT77 (assembly GCA_001462255.1). Classification (GTDB taxonomy): domain Bacteria; phylum Fibrobacterota; class Chitinivibrionia; order Chitinivibrionales; family Chitinispirillaceae; genus GUT77. The sequence goes on from LIUJ01000056.1 coordinate 17,412, forward strand.
CTAGTACTGGTGTTATCCTTGGCTTTCACATATCCGACGCTTCCGCTTGCATAATCATCATCAACAACTTCTCCCAAAAGCTTGTCGTTACAATAGACCTTGAACGTACTGCCATTAATTTCAACTTTCACCGTAAGCGTATCACCGGTAGTTATATTAGTGTTGGCGCTATTTAGCAGGGTTACCCCGGCTCCGGTTGGATTTTGTACAAAATTATTTTTTACAAAGTTAACCTTTCCATACCCAACACCGGATTGAAACCACGGGGCATCTATATGAATAGCGTAATAACCTGTCGGTGAGTATCTGAATACAATACCAGCCAGCTGATACTGCCAATCATTATTTCCGGTACTCATTTTTACGATAAAAGTACCGTCAGCGGTAATATTGTTTTTATGAGTTATAAAACTGATGTTATTATTATTGATAGGAGCTTTAACGCCGTCGGCATCGCTTATGGTCCACGTTCCTCCGGATTGATTCCAATTGCTCAGATTCGCGCCGGCCCCTAAGTGATTCTCCGTGAAATCTTGCGCCGCCGCCCCCGACCACCCCAAAGCGACCGCCAAGCACCCCACGATTGCCGCTATCCTCGCGCCCATCGTTCCGGCGACCCTCCTTTGGGTCGTCCCCGTTCCATTCCCGATAATCTTCTTCATAAATCCGCACTCCCGTTATATGATTTCAAAAGTTAAGTAGTTTTCGTCTCCGAGCCACCGCGAAAACCGTGTCGCGGCTTATGTCATAATATATATATTATACTAAATGCCGTCTCCAAATGGTACAAAAAAATACAATTTTTCACTTTTTTCACCCTACCCATTGATTTTTTGGTAGGGCGGGTATATATTATACATAGTTTACCTTAGGTGTCGAGCAACACAATTTGACCGTTTAACGGACTAATTATATGCCCAAAATATATGAATACTTAGGAATCATATTGTTTTTTTACTCTAATGAGCACGAGCCCATTCATTGTCACGGAAAGTACGGTGAATTTGAAAGTAAAGCCGAATTTTACATAACAAATGGTGAGATAACCGAGGTCAAAATTAAGGATGTGTGCGGGAAGAAACCGTTAACTGGTGCGAAACTGGCGGATTTTAGGAGTTTTCTTGGAGGATATTCAGACAAAATCGTGGCAAAATGGGTGGATTTTTTTATTTATCACAAGGATGTTCTTTTCGAAAAAGTGGAGCGACACCTATGAAAATATCGGTATCATACAAAGGCGGCGCCGCCGCTTTTTTGCCTATAATAGAGCAAGCGGAGTATGCCGGGGCGTATTCCGTGTCGTTATTATTCAGCGATGGGGTGGTAAGGAAAGTGAATTTTGGTGATTTTCTTAAAAAGGCCGCGCATCCGAGGGTCCGTTTTTATTTGGATGAGTGTGAGTTCAAGAAGTTTAAGCTTGAGGGGGGTAACATCGTTTGGGGTGAAAATTGGGATTTGATTTTTCCTATAGAACGGTTGTATAACGGCAAAATAGATTAAAAATTGATTTTTTTATCCTTCCCCTTGTTTTTTGTCCGCCCACAATGTATATTATGTGGTTGTGTCTTGATAAAAACATCACCCCAAAAGCAAGGAGTTTTTGTATTATGTGTATCATACGCATCATCAATAAAGCCAAGTATTTGGCGTTGGGCACGGTTGCGGCGGTCTTGTTGGCGTCGTGCAACGGCGGTTCCGGGTCGTCTGCGACCCCCGCGTTCAATTCTGAGGACTCCCTGCACGTGGCGGGATATATGCTGGGCCGCGACATGGGGCGGACCATCTTGGACATGAAAGAGACCGGAGTCGAGTTTGACAACGCCGTGTTGATTATGGCGTTGAAGGAGGCGTTGGACGGCGTTCCGTCTAAGCTCTCCGACAGCGCGCTCAAGGTAGCTGACGACAATTTTAAGAGGGATCTCAACGCGAAACGCCGCGAAAAGCGCCGTAAGGTTGAGGACGAGGCTTTGCAGGCGGCAAACGCCTTTTTGGAGGCGAACAAGGCCAAAGAGGGCGTGAAGGTGACGGAGAGCGGGCTCCAGTACGTCGTTTTGACGCAGGGTACCGGGAAGAAGCCCACGCTCAAGGACAAGGTGAAAGTGCACTACCACGGCACGTTGCCCGACGGTACGGTTTTCGACAGCTCGGTAGACCGCGGGTCGCCCGCCACCTTCGCGGTGGAGGGGGTCATTGCGGGTTGGATGGAGGCGTTGCAGTTGATGCCGGTTGGCTCGAAGTACAAGGTCATAGTGCCGCCGGATTTGGGATACGGCAGGAGGGGCGCCCGTCCGCCTATCGGCCCGAACGCCGTTCTTATTTTCGACATGGAACTGCTCGACATAGAGAAGTAGGGGGCGATGAAGAGGTCGTTTTTTTATTGTGTTAATATTTTGGGAGGGCTAGGATAACGGTAATTCAGCGGTCTTGAAAACCGCCGGCCTAACGGCCTTGGGGGTTCGAATCCCTCGCCCTCCGTTTTTTAGCGTTTGATTGTAAAGGCTTCGGAGCGTGGCGCAGTCCGGTAGCGCATGTGGTTTGGGACCACAGGGCCGCAGGTTCGAATCCTGTCGCTCC
>LIUJ01000057.1 GCA_001462255.1 Fibrobacteria bacterium GUT77
AACGGCAGCGGCAAGCACAACAACTGGTCGATTAGCACCGATACCGGAGTAAACCTGCTCGAACCCGGCGAAACGCCCTACGAGAACGCGCAATTCCTGCTCTTCCTCGTGGCTGTCATTACCGCCGTAGACGAGTACCAGGACTTGTTGCGCGTGTCGGCGGCCAGCGCGGGCAACGACCACCGCCTCGGCGCGAATGAGGCGCCCCCCGCCATCGTGTCTATGTTTGTCGGCGAGGAGCTTATGGGGATTTTGGAGGCCATAGAATCCGGTTCCGGTTACAAGGGCAAGGAGAAGATCCAAATGGAGATCGGCGTCACGGCGTTGCCGCACTTCCCCAAGGACACTACCGACCGCAACCGCACGTCGCCCTTTGCCTTTACCGGCAACAAGTTCGAGTTCCGTATGCTCGGTTCGGCGTTCTCCATCGCGGGGCCGAACATCGTTCTCAACACGATTGTCGCGGAGGTTCTAAGCCGCTTCGCCGACAAGTTGGAGAAGTCGAAGAATTTTACCACCGACTTGGCGGCGCTCGTAAAGAAGAGCGTGGGCGACCACAAGCGCATTGTCTTCAACGGCAACAACTACTCCGCCGAGTGGGTGACGGAGGCCGACAAGCGCGGGCTCTCCAATTTGCGGACGACGGTGGACGCGCTCCCAGCGTTCATATCCAAGAAGGGCGTTGAGGTATTCACGAAGCACAACGTTTTCACCAAAGAGGAGCTACACTCCCGCTATGAAATCTTCTTGGAGGCCTACTGCAAGATATTGCACATTGAGGCGCTTACGATGGTCGATCTCGTAAAGGGAAAGATCATGCCCGCGAGCATAGATTACCAAAACGAGCTTGCGCGGCTGATGAAGCACAAGGAGCAGACGGGTGAGAAGTTTGACAAGACGCTCGAAAGCCATCTCTTGAGCGAAATCTCCAAGCTCTCGGCCAGTATGCTCAAAAAATTGAACGCTTTGGAACGCGCCATCAAGGACACGAAAGACAAGGCCGACGCTCTGGCGCACGCGAGTTTCTACCGCGACAAGATCTTCCCGGCCATGTCGGAGTTGCGCGAGGTCGTCGACGAGTTGGAAACGCTTGCCGACAAGAAGCGCTGGCCGCTACCCACTTACGGGGATATGCTGTTCAGCGTTATCTGACGCAACTGTTTGGAACGGGGCGGTCGACACGGTCGCCCCTACTTCATTCGTACCCATCCTCAACCGCCCTATCGTCCTGCGGTTTCGCAAGCCAACCGTGCACTATCTTTGCCCTTGCTACGGCGGATTTAAAGTTATTCGTTATGTTTTCGTGCCCGATTTGCTCGTCTAACCCGGTTTTGCGTATCGCCCTAAGAACGGCCGGTTGTACGCCGGACAGTATAAGCGTTATTTTGTGCCTATTGCATTGAGATAAGAATTGCCGTAGGGCGTTGAGGCCGGTGGAGTCGATGACCGGGACGTTGCGCATACGCAGGATACGCGCTTTAAGTTGTTTTCCCACGGCGCTAACGGATTCTATTCCCTCCTCGAATTTGAAAGCGGTGCCGAAGAAGAACGGGCCGTTGATTTCGTATACGTCCGTTCCGGGCGGCACGCGTTTGAGTTCTTTCGCGTCGTCTTCGGATATAAGCGAGTTTTGGTCGCCGTCGCTGATTTCGCGGGATATTACCTCAACCCCTGACACCATAGTCAACCGGCGCATAAAGAGAATGGCGGAGAGCACCACGCCTACTTGTATGGCTTCCGTTAGGTCGGCGAGAACCGTGAGGGCAAATGTTATGACGAGTACCGCCACGTCGCTGCGTTGGTTTTTAAGCAGGCCTATGAACGTTCTCCACTCGCTCATGTTGTAAGAGACCATAACCAAAACCGCGGCGAGCGCGGCGAGCGGGATGAGTTTGACCCATTGTCCGAGGCATATCATAATGAGTAGCGCCACAACGGCGTGCGTGATTCCGGCGATGGGGGTGCGGCCTCCGTTGCGGATGTTGGCGGCCGTTCTGGCGATGGCGCCGGTCGCCGGGATTCCGCCGAAGAGCGGGGATAAGATGTTTGCCGCGCCCTGGGCTACGAGTTCCATGTTGGATCGGTGCTTCCCGCCGATCATTCCGTCCGCCACCGTTGCCGAGAGCAGGGCTTCTATGGCTCCGAGTAGCGCTATGGAGACGGCGGGTGAGATAAGCCCGCGGATAACGGAGTAGTCGAGATTCGGCATGACCGGCGTGGGTAGCGTCGAAGTGATGTTGCCGAATCGGCTGCCTATTGTCTCTACGTTTAAGCCGAAGATTTTCGCCGCCGCCGCGCTGAGTATAATTGCCATGAGCGCTCCGGGGACGCGTCTGCTTATCTTCGGCCAAAATATAAGAATCAGCAAAGTAAAGCCGCCCAAAGCCGCCGCGTGCAAATTAACGCCGGAGACGACTTTGGCGTATTCCGCCCATTTGCCGATAAAATCCGCGGGCATATCCTTAATGGAAAGCCCTAACAGGTCGCTTATTTGAGAGGTGAATATTATAACGGCGATACCGCTTGTGAATCCTACCGTTACGGGGTAGGGGATGAATTTAATAACCGACCCAAGGCCGCTAAACCCCATGATTGCTAATATGAGACCCGCCATAAGCGTAGCCGTGGCGAGGCCGTCGACGCCGTACTGTTGCACGATTCCGAAGAGTATTATGACAAACGCGCCGGTGGGCCCGCAGATTTGAACCCGGCTGCCGCCGAGGAGCGAGAGGACGAATCCGCCTATGAACGCCGTAACAATCCCCTTTTCCGGGCTCACGCCGGAGGCTATGGCAAAGGCGATGCTTAGAGGAATGGTTAAAATTCCCACAATAAGCCCGGCGGTCAAATCGGCAAAGAGTTGCTTGCGGTCGTAGCCTTTCAAGCAGTCAAGTATCATTGGACGGAGCATTCGGTCAAGCGCCTTTCGGAAATATTCGATAAAATACATTAATTCGCGGTACATAGAGTATTATTTTTTTGAGGCAACACGGCGGCGATTCCTCCGGTGCGGTAGCGGTTCGACTTTTGAGTTCGGTTAAAAAAACGTCGATTTTGAGTTTGGCGTTTTCATATATTATTTTCTATAGACTTGAAATGAATTTTGACCGATTGGCCCATTAAGGCAAGGATCAACCGACTTATGGTAGCGGTGTTGCAACGAGTATCGACGGCCGACGTCGCCGTAGGCGGTAAAACCGTCGGCTCCATCAATCGGGGGGCGCTTATATTGGTGGGCGTTCACAAAGACGACGGCGATTCCGACGCCGATTTCTTGGCCGCAAAGTGCGCCGAACTGCGTATTTTTCCCGACGACGGCGGGAAGATGAATTTGTCTCTCAAAGACGTAAGCGGGGAGGCGTTGGTCATATCGCAGTTTACCTTGCTCGCCGATTGTTCAAAGGGGCGCCGCCCGAATTTTACCGCCGCCGCGCCGCCGGAGAAGGGGCGGGAATTGTATCAACGATTTGTCGATAAGCTAAAGGAATATATTCCCAAAGTGGAGACCGGCGTTTTTGGGGCGGATATGAAGGTCGGTTTGCTTAACGACGGGCCGGTGACGATTGTGATTGACAGTGTTAGGGCAAAAGCATGATTTTGCGCCGTTGCGTGCTCTTTTCGCCCGTGGCGGGATTTGTGGACGACGCCGTTATGAAGTAGACGCCCGGAACTGCCCGTCGCTTCAGCATGGTCGGCGACCATTCTAAGCTTCCGTTCGCGTTTGTTGTGAAGGCGCTTCCGCCGCTACCCATAGCTTTGCCGTTGGCGCTCCAACGGTCAACGATTTTCCCGTTTAGAGCCGTTATGGTCGCTTCCGATATGTCTCCGCCTAATATGCGTATCGGATTAGATTTGCGCATATTTACCTTGTTGGGAAAGATTCTTAGCGCGGCGCTTAGCGTCGTCGTGTCGCTTTGGTCGGTGATTTTTACCGTAACCCGCTTTGTCGTCGATCCGGCGTTGGTAGCAACCAGTAGGCATCCGCTTTTGCTCTTCCAATCCGCGAGTATCAGGCGTCCGTTTCCGTTTTTGTCAACGGTTATCGGCACTATTCCCGCGCTGTCGCCGGCGCTTTCCGTAACTATGGCGCTCGCTCCCCAGGTCGCGCCGCTTGTCGACGCGTCGCTCTGTCCGCTTATCAAAAGCGTCAGCGTATCGTTGTGGTCGGCTTGCGGTTTGTACATGAAGAGGCCAACGGAATACGAGCCGATGTTGGCGGAGGTGTCGGCCCCGGTTGCCGCCGTGGGAGCTCTCCAAGCGCCCATGAGTTTGGCGTCGGAGACGAATGCCCATGGGCGTGCTCTCGCGCCGGTGAAGTAGCTCTCGGCGTGAAAGCCGTTTAGCGTCGTCGCCCACTCCCGTCCGGTCGAATTCGATACCGCCGTCGTTATGTTTTGGTGGAACGTGATGTTTCTGTGCGCCAAATTGTTCTCTTGTACGGCCTTTACTATCCCTATGCCGCCGCCGGGAATCGCCCTTTCGTAGAGATACTTGATGACTATGGAGTTCATGTATATGTAGTTGTCGTTATTGCTAAGAAGCGGTATCCTCGGATTTGAAAAATAACTGCTTACGTACTGTAAGTAGTCGTTTATATCGGGGAAAGCGAGTTCCTCCATGAGGACGGCCGAGCCTTCGAGCCATCCGTAAGTGAGGTTGTCCAAGTCGATTGTCCAAACCATGGAGTATTGTATGGAGTGGAAAAATTCGTGGGCGCAGGTTACTCGCAGCGCGTCGTATGGACGCTCGTTGTATCCCAAGCCGGCCCAATCGCGTCCCGACCAGTTGCCGTTTAACTCTATGTAACTCGCGAATCCGGCTTGTGTGGAGGAGGACTTAGGCGTTGGGTATGTTACCCCGTAGTCACTTGATTTGACGATTACGGCGCAGTATTGGGCGGTTGATCCGGCGGGGTCCGCGGCGTTTTTAGGTTGGGGGAAGCCGAAGCGCGTGATTTCCATAGACCAAGCGCTGTCGAGCGCGAAAGCCGCCTCGTCGACGTAATCGGGGATTCCGTTGGCCCCCAAGCGTTTCTCCCGCCACCTGTCGGGTTGTCCCGATTGCCCGTAGGACATTGTATCAATGCCGCTCACGCTGTCTTGTCCGACGGTAGTGTAAAAGACCTTGAAGTTGCCGCCCGGAGAGATGTAATGGTTATACTCCTTGGGAATCGCGGTCGCCTCTTCGTACAGCGCGCGAAACTCAGGCGACATGTTGTTCCATACTTTCATAAGGGTGAATAAATCGCGTTGGTTTATTGACGGATTGCCGACGGATAGGGTAGAGGACGAACCCTTCTTCGCGCCTCCGTTTCCGCCGCGTTTAGAGTTGACCCGTTCTTCGAGGATGGGGCGGAGTTTGGTTTCGAGGTCGGTTGGGGAAAGCGAATAATCGCCGCTATCCGCGGCGCGCGTCTTCGCCGACGGCGCGGGGGCGAGGAGCAGGGCGGCGGCTATTACATATAGTATCGGCATTGTCTTTTTCATAATATCGTTGAGTATTCGTAAAAGATATTGTGTTATGGCGTAACGGTATCAATATATATAATATCGCGCGTTGGCGCAAAATAAAATATAGCGTTTAAAAAATTACGCGGATTCGGGCGGCGGATTTGACTTTACCCTTACGTTGAACAAAACCACCATTTCCCCGCGCGGCGGATGTTTCGTGAAGTGCGCCAGCAATTCTTCCGCGCTGCCTCGCAGAAACTCCTCGTGCATCTTTGTCAATTCCCTGCCGATAACGACTCGTACGCCGCCAAGTACCTCTTTGATGTCTTCCAGCGCTTTGATAATGCGGTGCGGGGTCTCGTAAAAGATCACGGTTCTCGGCTCGTCCTTAAGCGATTCAAAGAGTTTTCGCCTTCGCGTCCCTTTATTCGGCAAAAAATTTTCGAAGACGAACCTGTCCGTAGGCAGTCCGCTCGCCACAAGCGCCGCCAAGAGCGCCGACGCTCCGGGAACCGGCACTACGTCTATGCCGTCGGCTATTGCCGCCCGTACCAAGTAAAAGGCCGGGTCGGCCACTCCGGGCGTTCCGGCGTCGGTTATGAGCGCGACTTCCTTGCCGTCCTTCAATGACGCGACAATGCCGGGCGTGACCTGTTCTTTGTTGAAGTCGTGGTAGGCGCTTACGCGCGCGCTTATTCCCAAAAGGTCGAGCAGGCGTTTTGACGTGCGGGTGTCTTCGGCCAATATGAAGTCGCATTCGGCCAATATTTTAGACGCCCTCGCGGTCATATCGGAGAGGTTGCCTATGGGCGTTGATACGATGTAGAGCATATTCAAATTTTCTCAATGAATTTGGTGCTTGATTCCGCCCAATATACTTCCACGCGATTTCTTCCGTTCTCCTTCGCGGCGTAGAGCGCCTCGTCGGCTTTGTCTATGAGCTCCGTGATATTTCTTGCCTGTAGCGGGTATTCGGCGATCCCGAAGCTCATGGAGGTTTTTACCTCGCGTCCGTCCGCCGTTTTGAATGTCATGGCCTCAATCTCGCCGCGTATGCGGTCTACGGAATCTTTGGCGGTGTCGCGGTCGCTTTGGTCGATGATCATCACAAACTCTTCGCCGCCGTAGCGGGCTACGGCGTCCGTGCCGAGGCGCACGGAGGCGTCGAGCTTGGCCGCTATGCCTTTAAGCACCGCGTCGCCGAACGGGTGGCCGTAGTTGTCGTTGAGTTTTTTGAAAAAGTCTATGTCGCATAAAACAAGAGAGACCGGGCGGTTGTAGCGTTTGCTCGCGGCGATCTTGGTGGTAAGTATCTTTTGGAAATGGCTACGGTTAAACAATCCGGTCAGTCCGTCGTGCGTGGCCAAGGCGTCGGCTTTGCGGATTATGAATATCTTTTCGAGCGCTATTCCGGCGCTTGTGCCCAAGCGGGAGAGCAGGCTGAAATTGAAACCGGTGAACGCGTCTTTCATCTTCGATTCTATGAGTATCATACCTATGCGTTTGTCTATGCCTATC
>LIUJ01000058.1 GCA_001462255.1 Fibrobacteria bacterium GUT77
AAGCGGCTGATAGACAACGCGGCGCCCACAATCGCCATGAAGAACCACACCGACGGCACCGTAGACGGCCTTATCAACAGTATGCGGATAGGCGGAATCGGCAAATCCGTAGCCCTACCCGTCGCCACAAAACCGTCGCAGGTGTCCACGATAAACAAGGGCTGCGCCGCCTCAAACTATCCGGGGATAATACAATTCGGGGCGATGCACCCGGAAATGGAGGGGTTTGAGGCGGAGATAGACTTCTTGGCCGCAAACGGGATAAAGGGGATCAAACTGCATCCGGAGTATCAATATAGTTACGTAGACGACCCAAGGGCCTTCCCCATATACGAAAAACTCGCCGCCGCCGGGCTCATAGTAGTCTTCCACTCCGGCAAAGACCCGGGCCCGTTCACCAACGACCACGCCATGCCTCCGGCGTTGCGCAAAATCCACGAAAACTTCCCGACTCTGAAAATGGTTGCGGCGCATTTGGGCGGATGGATGGTTTGGCAAGAGGTAGAGGAGACGCTCGCCGGATCGGACATATTCTTCGACACATCCGCCATATATAAGTTGTTGCCGCCGAAAGATTTTGTCCGCATTTGCAGAAAGCACGGCATAGAAAAAATCCTTTTCGGCAGCGACTCCCCGTGGTACGACCAAGGCGAAAGCGTAAAATGGATAAAGCAAAGCGGCCTAACGGACGCCGAGACGGAGGCGGTCTTTTGCGGGAACGCGGAGAGATTGCTGGGATTGTAATGACTTTGACTTTAAACGGAAAAGGATAAAAACATTATGGGATTAACCGCCGGCATAGTCGGCCTTCCAAACGTAGGAAAGTCTACGATATTCAACGCGCTTTGCTCCGGCTCCGGCCGCGCCGAGGCGGCTAACTATCCGTTTTGCACCATCGACCCCAACCACGGCGTCGTTCCGGTGCCTGACGAGAGACTCGCGCGTATCACCGCCGTGATCCCGACCGACAAGATCGTTCCCGCGTACCTCGAACTCTTTGACATTGCCGGCCTCGTGCGCGGCGCAAGCAAGGGGGAGGGGCTCGGCAACCAGTTTCTCGGCCACATCAAGAGCGTGGACGCCGTGGTGCACGTGGTACGCTGCTTCGACGACGGCGACGTCGTGCACGTGGACGGCGGCATAGACCCGCTCCGCGACATCTCCACAGTCGACACCGAATTAATGCTCAAGGATTTCGAGACCGCCGAAAAGGGGATGACGCGAGTCTCCAAAGCCGCCAAGACGGGCGACAAGGAGATGAAAGCGCGGCTCGGCGTATACGAAAAGATACACGAGGCGCTCGGCAAGGGCATACCGGCGCGAAAAGCGCTCGACGCGGAGGAACTCGCGGCGGTCGCGGATATGCACCTCCTAACGTCAAAGCCCGTCCTCTACGTCACAAACGTTGGGGAGGACGGTCTGCGGGAGGACAACGAATACGTAAAGGCCGTAGCGGCGCACGCCGCCGGTGAGGGGGCGTCTTACGTAAAAATTTGCGGCAAGGCGGAGTCGGAAATAGCGGAGCTTCCGCCGGAGGAGCGCGCCGACTTCTTGGAGAGTTTGGGGCTTGCCGAGCCGGGACTGAACTCTTTGGCGCGCGGTATCTACAAACTGCTGGGCTTAGAAACCTTCTTCACCGCCGGTAAGGAGGAGAACCGCGCCTGGACGATCCGCGCCGGGGCCACCGCGCCGCAGGCCGCCGGGGTGATCCACACCGACTTCGAGAAGGGATTCATCAGGGCGGACGTCTATTCGCTCTCCGACCTCGAAACGTACAAATCGGAGGCCGCGATAAGAGCGGCGGGAAAGATTCGGTCGGAAGGCCGTGAGTACGTAGTCAAGGACGGAGACATCATGTTCTTCAAGTTCAACGTGTGATACGACGCAGTATAAAAAGTAGGAGCGGCACAACCTCCGCCGCCCCGCTTCCCCCTTGTAACGACCAACCCGCGCAATTAAAAAATGAGAGAACATCGCTCAAGGTTCTTATGCCTTCGCATCGGTGGGGGAAGACCGACGGGCTACCCCGAGCGACGTCTCTATTTTCTTGCCCTTCTAATTTAATAATAGCGATTATCGGCGCAAAAATCAAGAGTCAAAACTCTTTTTTTTCCACTTTCTTCAGTTTATTATAATTTCGTTTAAATATGAGCGTTTATTGCTCACAAACGTCGAGCGAAAGACCGATGTTTATACAAAATACGAGGATATTTTAAAAAAAATCCATTTATACCTACGGCGACACTTATTTTATATATAACGCACAACAACCTTATCCGAAAGGGGTTGGCTTTGTCCTTTTTCAGCGATTTGCACCGTAGCATATTCGACGCCCATTTCTACCGTGAGGCCATAGGCCGGTCCCGTGGGCGCATCGTATTGTTCATGGTCAAATTGCTTATCTTAACCTCATTGGTCACCGGTCTTGCCAAAGCCTACTACTTCGTTCACTCGGAGCGCGGCGTCGCCGCGCTTGCCGGGGCGCTTTTCGGCGGTATGGAGGTGCGGGACGGGCATCTTTTGACCGACCGCGAGCCGCCGTACGCGATATCCGGAGACGCGCTCGCCGCCCTCATGGACCGCTTGGCGGGATATCAACGCTTCTTTGACCGATTGCCGGACAATTTTCTTGTCGTGGACACCCGTACGCCGCCCGAGTCGTACGCAATAGGACCGTCCGCGCCCGCTATCGTGCTAAAAACGACGACCGTAGAGTTTGTGAATATGCGTGTAGAGGTACCCTACGAGGCGCTAATCGGCAAAACAAACCTTAAATTCACGGCGTCGGCCATACAAAATTACTTAAACGCCAATAGAGGTTACGTAGCGGCGCACTTCGTAATAATCAGCTTATTTTTAGGATCCTTTTCAATCGCGCTATGCGCCGTCTTCCTATCTTTGGCAGCTTACGTCTTCAGTACCGACCGCTCAAACGGCTACGGGTACTACCTGCGCATTGCCTGTTACTCGATCACCCCCGTGACGCTCGGCACCGCGCTCGTATCCCTAAGCGGGGTAAGCGCCGAGTGGACGTGGCACGTTTTCGTCATAATATCAACAATCCTCATGTTCCGAGCAATGGCAAACGGCACGCTCGACAAGACATCGGGGGAAAAGAGCGAGGCGCAATTATGAACAATGTGCTGAATATTGAGAGAAAAAGGGGCGACCCGGATCATCTCGACGGACGGGTAATAGTGTACGCCAAAATCGATATAGACCCCGCCGAATTCATGACCATGCAACACCCGGTGGCCTCCATGGTTCACGGCGGTATCTTGGCCGTTCAGGGCAACTACAAAGAGCAAAACAGTTTACGCGACTTCCTGAAATCGGAGATGGGCATACCGCTCGACGGCGACGGATTGGGCGAGGGTTTAAAGGAGATGATCGAAAGCATGGACGGCTTGGAGTCGGCGCTCGACCCGCAAAAGCTACGCGAGAGGCTCGAAGACATGGGAGAGTTTGAGGAGTTCATCCCCACCCCGGCCAAGGTCGTCCCCTTCAACTCCGAGGCGGAGATATTGGAGGAACAAGGCGACATCTATTTCGCCGGCTCGTTTAAAAAGGTCGGCAACGCCGTGCTCGGCATAAACGCCGTACCTATAATGTATCAGGCCATATTCAGAGAACAGCAGATGTCGCACCTGCAAAACGAGATAGACTCGCTCATCAACCAAATAGAGTGGAGCGAACCCGTTCCGACCGTAACCATAGCAACACCCGGCATAAACCCGGAGGAACTCATACTGAAAGAGTACATCCCGTCCATGCTATACCAACGCGTAGACTCCGCCGGTTTCTCAAAAGCGCAAAAGCAGTTCCGCGCTTTCATGGCCGGATACAGGTTCAAAGACGACGTAGACGCAATCCTATCTCTAATATCAACGGACAAAGAACCCAAAGCCGCGGAATACAAATTGTTGGAGCTATACGCGAAAAAAATAGCTATGGTACAGTCGGAAGACTTTGCCGGGGTGGAAACCGTGAGAAAAGAGATTGAGAATCTGCGAAACTCGCCGTAAAAATCAACCTTCGCATACGTGTTAAAGCTTCGCCACGATCTCCGCCGCCAACGGTTCCAACCTACGCGCTATCCCCTCCAATAGTTCC
>LIUJ01000059.1 GCA_001462255.1 Fibrobacteria bacterium GUT77
ATATAGACGATAACGATTGCCTGCATATCACGCCGTACAAGCATAATATGGACGGAATGTTCGCGGCGCGGTTTAAAAAAGGTTAAAAAAGGAGGCCAATTTTTGGACGATGACGGAGTTACAGCCATTATAGCGTACATGGTCGGCGCGTTTATCCTCTCGGCGTTTTTTTCGGTCATTAAAATTATATTCGCGTCGGCGGAAAAGAGCGGCGTCGGCGCGGACGACGAGCGCTTGCGTTACTGCGCCTCGAGAATCGGCGAGATACTTAAGAACCGCGCCGCGCTCAGCGATACGGTGACGGTCGGCAAAACCTTGTGCAACGTTTCTTTCGCGGTGTTGTCGCTTAAATTGCACTCCATGTTTGCCTTTGACTTCTACGGCGACGCCGTGCCCCCGCAGGCGCTGTGGCTCGTGCCCATCGCGTTCTCGTTCATAACGTTGGTGCTTTTCGCCCATTACGCGCCGCGCGCCGCCGCGTTGCGCTTCTATCGCGGCATGGTGAGACCGGCCTACTACTTCTACAGTCTCCTGTCTTGGCTGTTGCGGCCTTTCACCTGGCTCTTCTCCGCGACGCATTCGGCTATCCTAAAAATATTGAATTATAACGTAAAATTCTCATTCCTCTCCGAGGAAGAGAAGGCGCGCATCACCGCCGACGAAGACGCCACCGAGGCGCTCGGCGAGGAGGAACGCGAAATGATCCGCAACGTTTTCGATTTGAGCGAAACCACCGTCGACGAAATCATGGTGCCGCGCATAAACGTAATCGCTGCGGAGGTGCGCTCCGATTTACAAGCCGTCCTGCGACTGATAAGGGAGGAGGGGCACTCCCGCATCCCCATATACAAGGACACCATAGACCAAATCACCGGCATCCTCTACGCGAAAGACATTTTTCCGTGGATATCCGAGCACAATAAGTCGGAATGGAACCTCGAAAGCATCGTAAAGAAGTGCCACTACGTGCCGATGGGCAAAAAAATCAAAGATTTGATGAAGGAATTCAAATTAAAACACCTGCACTTGGCGGTGATAGTGGACGAATACGGCGGAACCGCAGGCATAGTTACCATGGAAGACATACTGGAGGAGATAGTAGGCGATATCCAAGACGAGTATGACGAGGAAGAAAAAGAGGTGGTGCCTATAGAGGACAACGTCTATTTCGTAGACCCGCATATAGACTTGAGCGATTTGAACGACGAACTCGGTACCAACCTCGACGAAGAGGCCGATTACAACACGTTAAGCGGCCTGATATACCACGAGTGCGGCGATGTTCCCACAGAGGGCACGCAAATAGAGTGCGCCGGCGTGCGGATCACCGTCGTCAAAATGGACAACCAGCGCATAGAAAAAGTCAAAATGGAGGTGTTGCAGGGCGGCGCTGAAAAAACTGAGGCGGAGCCGTTTTAAAGGCCGTACCGTTAGTATAGCTCCAATATCTCCGTTTCCGCCCGCTTGAATTGCGGGGATTCCGGTTTTGACTCGTATGTTGACTTGACCCGGCGCCAGGCGTCTTGGGCCTGCTTTCGGGTTGTTTCCGTGGGTGAGGCCTTAAAGCGGGCGCTTCTGATTAGGGCAATATAGTATAGGGCGTCCCCGAGGATCGCGCTACGGTTGCGTAGAGCGCTTGAGCGGGTCAGCGACGCTTCCAAAGCGGTTAGGGCGCCGGCGTGGTCGTTGCGGTAGAACATATAGCGTCCGGCGGTCAAAAAGTATAACGCGTCGTTTGTTTTGGCGGCGCTGTCTATGACGGACCGCGCCTTGTCCAACTGCCGCGACTCCACATAGGCCTCTAAGAGCAGCAGGTGGCGTTCCCCATGTTTTTCCTTAAACGCGGCGCCGTTTCTCGCCAAAACACCGATCGCGCGATCCCATTCCTTTCGGTCCATAGCCTCCGCGGCGCTCTTTATAAGAGCGCTTTCGTTTATAGGCGCCGGTGCCGACGGTGGGACGGTTTTGGTATTGATATCAACGGTATTGACGACTGCGGCGGCGATTGTAGTATCAGCGCTTGTTGTATTAGCGCGTGCCGCGGTAACGCGCGCGGTATCAATGTTTGTGGTGTTAACGTCAATAGTGTCTGTGTTAGCGGCATTAACGTTTTTTTGAGGGTTTGAGTTGTTGGCGGACGGTGAGGCGTTCACGGCGGCGGTCGCGGTGTCCGCGGGGGGAGAGAAGAAGTTTGCCGTTACGGAGGCTTGCGTGTCGTTCATTTTCGATTGTCGGCGCGACATTAGTTTGATTGCCACGCAAAATGTCGACAGTAGGAGGATCAACATAGCGGTCGCGTAAATCGTTGTTCTTTTGGTCAGCGGAAATTCAAACGGCCGTTTGGCGAAAGTCGTATTGGCGGTTGTGTTGACATAGGTGTCAATACCGTCGGTATCAACCGTATCAATATCATTAACGTTCGTATCAATAACGTCGTCGGTATTTTCATCGGCGTCGTAGGCGCCGTTCGTGCCGTCCGCAATATTGACATCGGTATCCGCGCCGATATCGACGTTTGTATCTACGTCAACGTTTATCGGTAGCGTGGGAGTTGCGCCGGCGTTTACGGCGTCTTCGGAAAAGAAATCGTACAGTGTTTTTTGCGGCGCGTTTCCCTTGGCCGTTTCGGCGTAGGCCTTCCGCAAATCGGTTATAAGTTCCGCGGCGCATTTATAGCGTTCTCGCGCCGATGTCTTCAGGCATTTTAGGATAATATTTGAGATGGCGGGCGGCACCGGGGTTTCGTACTCGCTTGGCGATTTGAAGCTGTTTGCCGCTCTGTGCATCGTAAGTTCCGTTATGCTCTTTTGCGGGAAGGTTTTGGTGCCCGTAGCCATTTCGTAGAGTATTGTGCCGAATGAGTATATGTCGCTGCGTTGATCGATTGTGCCGCCTACTAATTGTTCCGGCGAGAGGTAGTACAGTGTCCCCACGATGTTTCCGTCTATTGTATGCAGGCCGACCTGGGCCGGCCGCGCTATGCCGAAGTCGGTGAGCTTTATCTCGCTGTGTTTGGAAATGAGGATGTTGGCCGGTTTGAGGTCGCGGTGGATTATTCCGTCGTATGAGTTGCCGCCTAAGGTGAACTTTAGCGTGTGGGCGTAGTTGAGGGCGCTGGCTATGCAGAGACCCGCGGCGCAACACACCGCGTCCGGAAAGCGCCCGTGCGCCTCCAGCGCCTCCTGCATATTGACCCCGTCCACGTACTCCATCTCCATATACGGGACTCCGTTCCACTCGCCTACGCTGTAAACCTCCACGATGTGAGGATGGCGTAGCTTTGCGGTAATTTTGGCCTCCGTCTCGAACCGCGCGTGTAACGTGTCCAAGGAGAGCATCTTAACAGCCCGAAATAGTTCGAGTCGCTCGTTCCACACCTTATAGACGGAAGCCATACCGCCGGCGCCTATGGTGTCCACCACAAGGCCGAATCCAATGCGCGTTTGGCCGATGAGCGGACGGGCGGGGGATGGCGCGGGCCGCGTAACCGGTAAGACCGGATCACGCTCCACAAAAGTTTTTTCGATTTCCGATTCGTCGAGAATGCGCATTTTTTTTACGGTTCTCCTTGTTTTTTAACATTTCATTAAAAACCTATAATCATTGAGCGAAGTCGAAATGATTCGTTCCGTATAACTACCAAATAAAAATCGTCACCTGTAACGCGACCGATAGTATCCCCGCCCCTATCAGCGCCAACGTTCGTTTTAGTTCCGCCTCTTTTGAGGCATCCATATATTCAGCCGCTTTTTGGGAGTTATCGTCCCCCTCCGCGACGCTCGCGCCCTTCGCGAAGTAGTGTTTTTCCCGCAGACTGCAACGCTCGCCGTGCTCATAGACCGCGTAGGCGAAACCGGCGACCGCCCCGGCCCCCAGAGCCAATTGGATTTGCCGGCGTTTGGTGAAAAGCGGCGGCTTCTTCAATCGTAGCGATACCACGGCCTGCTGGTCGGCGCGTAGCGTCAGTTCCTCCGTTGCCGGAAGGTAGCCGCCGGCGCGGCGCAACTCTACTCTATACATTCCGGGAACGACGAACTCGTTGACGAGCGGCGTTTTGCCCAATTCGGCCGTTATCACCACGTCAGCTCCCGGCGGGTCGGAGTCGACCCGTAGCCGCGCGTAAGACGTTCCGTCGGCGCACCAAGCGCAACGCGCAATGATTAAGATTGACAACGGTATCAAAAATTGTCTTATTGACAACAACGATAACGGTATTGACAATGCCACTGACGACGGTTTTATTGATAATGACAGCGCTCTCATAAACGATCCTTTACGGAGATTATAAGTTATAAGTTACGTTTTGGACATAGCCGATGACGTCGGTAAAACCGAGAGACGGCGGTACGACGAGAGTTACAACGGTACGACGAGAGTTACAACGGTACGACGAGAGTTACAACGGTACGACGAGAGTTACAACGGCACGACGAGAGTTACAACGGCACAACGAGAATGGGGATCACCCCGCGATATCCGCGCTCGGATAATGTATAAAAAATAATATTCCGACACGCTATAAGTCAATAGTTGCAAAAAAAATATAAATGCCTATTGACATCCGTAAGCCGAATAATTATTTTTACTATAGTCGGGTTGCTCTCACATCCGGCTTTCTCTCGTAGTTTCGCGGCGGCGTAACCGCCTGTCTCGTTGTACCGCTGTTTCTCGTTGTACCAATCTCGCGTTAACCGGTCCGTCGGCGTCGCGTTGCGCCTTTAATCGCGCCCCAACGCCGATTTCGGTAATATTTTTAACCCATAAGAGGTATTTTTATGAATCAAAAAATGTTATGGAAGGAGGGCACGTTCCTATTGCCCCAACATTTCCAGTTTTCCGATCGTTTGCACGCCGCTCACGTAAATTCTCGCGCCGCCTCTCTCTCATACGCCGGTTTTCAGCACGGGTTCACGGATCTTGAGGTTGACCGCGACGCTCTGCTTGTAGGCAATTTTACGCTCAGCCGCGCCGCCGGCGTTTTGCCCGACGGCACTTGTTTTTCCGTTGGCGCCGCTCAAAACGGCTCGTCTTTCGGCGGCGTTTTGTCGCGTTCCTTTTCCGCGTTTTGCCCGCCCGAACGTCAATCGCTCGACGTTTATTTGGCGTTGCCCGTTTATGTGTCGGGCGGTGGGGTTCAAGCCGTTGACGGTATCGGCGGGCATTCCGACGGGCGTTACGTTGAGCGCGCGTTGTCCGTTCCCGACGAGTTCTCAGGCGACAACGTCAAGGAAATAGAGGTCGGCGAGCCGAACTATCAAATCCGCTTTGAGGGGGAGTCGCTCGACGGGTGCGTGTGGTTGCGCGTGGCCAAAATGTCGCGCGGCGGCAGCGGGTACATGGAGTTGGCCGACGGCTACGCCCCGCCCGTGCTCTTTACGCGGGTCGCCGGCGTACTGCGGAGCACCCTTGGCAGTTTGCTTGAGTTGTTGTGGGCGCGGATCGGCTCCTTAGCCAAATGCCGCCGCCGCAGCGAATGGGGACAGGCCTTCTTCTCCGCTACGGAAGAAAACTCTTTTAGGATAATGAGTGCCCTATGCGCGTTCACGCCGTTGCTTGGGCGTCTGCTGGAACTGCCCAAAGTTCATCCGTTTGAGTGCTACACATACTTAATGATGCTTTACGGTAGCCTACAGTGTTTTTCCCCTACGCTTTCGCCGGAAAACTTTCCGATCTACAATCACGACGACCCCGCCGCGACGTTCACGGACTTGGCCGACCGTATCCGCGACGCCCTAAAAGCGGAGTTTTGGACAACTTGCGTCTCTCTTCCCTTAGAGCAAGTAAGCGCGTCGACATGGCACTGCCGCTTCCCCGACGAACATTTCGCCGCAAGAGCCAACCTGTTTATAGGAGTAAGCGCCGTAGACGTAGACAGGAAAAAACTTTTAGTAGACGTATTGCAACGCGTAAAAGCCGGTTCGCGGGAAAATTTGGATTTGCTGATATCATCGTCGTTGCAAGGCCTGCCCCTTATTCACGTAAGAAACATACCCGAAGGTTTGCCGGCCAAACCCGAATACATCTATTTCGCGGTGGACAGACAAGGCCCCCTATGGGAATCGGTGGAAAATACCGGAACCTTAGGGTTGCATTTCTCCGGCGGAGTTTATCCGAACATGAAGTTGGAAGCGTTGGGATTAAAATTTCAATGATACCAAAGGAAAAAAAATGAAAACTTCCGACCGTCAATATCAATATCCGCGCAAGGTAACGGCGCTCCGCGCCGAAATAATCAACAAAGTAACGGAGTTGCCGACCCTCCCGTTAATAGCGGACTTAGACGAATTCCACGCCGAAATGTGCGCCAAGTTCGACGCCGTAATCAGCCACTGCCGCCGACGATCCCTCCCAATCGGCGCCGCGCCGGAATTGATTTATCCGTTGGTCGCCCTCGTGGACGAAACGCTGCTGAGCTCCCCCAAGTACCGCGCGTACTGGACGGAACGCCCGTTGCAACTGCGCTACTTCGGCGAGGTGATAGCCGGTACGAAATTCTTCGCGAAGTTAGAAACCCATATTCGGGCCGACAATCCGCGCGTGGAGATATTGGAAACGTATTTTATATCCTTGGCGTTGGGTCTGAAAGGTATGTACGGCGGGGAAGAAGCCAAACGCCGCGCCGGAATTACCGAGCGTTTGGGGACAATGCTGATAGACATCCGCAATAAGAGCAGGAAAGCGGCGGAAGCCGTCGGCAAACCGGAAAAACGCGTCGCGTGGTCGTTGTGGACGTTGGTGTCGTTAACGGTTGTCGCGGCGGTATTGACGATTATTACGGCCGTCGTCAGAGGCGTTGCCGTAAAAAATCTGATTGAGTTTTTAGGGAGCGTATAATGAAAACAAAATCAAAGAAAGAAATAATAAGGTATGGCGATTCCGTACGCACCGCCTTAAACGCGTACGTCGGTTCGAGAAGCGACGGCGACAACGGCTTATTGAGCGGATTTTCCCGCCGTGTCAACGCCTCCGAAAAGCCGTGGTTTTTGGTGGACGGTCCCCAAGACTCCGGCAAAAGCTCGTTTCTAAGCGGTTCCGGCGCGCCGTTCGAGTTCGTCGCTCAACGCGACGGTCAAGCCGGCCTAAGGTTCTTTTTTACGGAAGACGCCGTTTACATCGATCCGCCAAGCGGCCTTGTTTTCGCGTCTAACGATGTATGGGGCGCGTTTTGTCGGTGCCTCGCGCGGCACAAATTCTTACGCCGCCGCGCCGTCGACGGGCTGATTATAGTCGTTGACATACGCGAACTGTTATCCATGGACGCCGTATCGATTGATAGGGTCGCCGCCGATCTGCGCGCCAGAACCGACGCCATGTCCTCGTTTACGGGATACGATGCCCCCGTATACATTGTCTTCAACAAGATCGATTTGCTCGACGGTTTTACGGAGCTTTTGGGTGATAAAGGCATCGCGGGCAGGTTGCCGTTTTTGGGCGCGGTATTAAGCGGGCGCGACGCGAAAGCGGCGGACGCGCGAACGACGCCCGTGACGGCGTTCGTCGGTCGATTCAGGGAAATTTGCGCCGAACTCTCCGATATTTGCGCGCGGAGAGTAATATCCGCCGGCGAACGCGGCTACTACGACAAAACCGGGCGTTTATACCGTTTTTTGACGCGATTCACGCTTGCCGAAGCGCCTGTCGCTGCTTTTTTGGCGGAATTTTTTAGGGCGCGCGGCAATGGGAACGCGCGTTTTTGCGGTTTTTTCTTCACGTCAAGCGGGACCGGCGCGCCCGCCGCCGTCGCGCTTTCGCGAAAGGTCGTAGGCGAGGTCATACCCAAGACGCCCTATAGGGCCAAGGAGACGTCGGAGGGGACGTTGCCCTACTATTTGAGGAAGGTTGCTTCGTATACGCTGACGGGGATGTTGTGGGCGGCTTTGGTGTCGCTCTTTGTTGTGGGCGGTTTGCGCGACGCGGCGCGTATTCGCGGACTTCAAGCTGAGCTTACGGCGATATTTGAGGGCGAAGCGGCGGCGGCGAATCAATTCGCGGCGCTGGAGAAGATGCGATTGACGCACGAGTATTTGCGCGGTAAACTTAGGCGCCCGTGGCGTTTGATTTTCGGTACCGACGCCGTGTGCGCCGCCGTGCGTCGGGCCTACACGGCCGCGTCGGAGCGCTTGATCGCTTTACCGGCCGCGCGGTTTATGGAAGCGTCCGTTAATCGACGGATAACCGAAAGCCGCGCGGACGAGCTCTCCGCCTCCGAGAGAGCGGCGCTCTACGGCGAGTTGAAAGCCTATCTCTTATTGACGGACGGGAATATTGTGAAGGGTGTAAACGCGGATTCGGTGGCTAACCTGATTGCGCCGGCATTCAAAGATTTGTCCGGCGCGGAGGCGGATGTCGTTGCGGCAAATATTCGCATGACGGTAAAATTGGCGCTTGATGGAAGTTATAAAAACGTGCCGGCAAACGCTAAGACGGTAGAAGCCGCGCGCGATAAACTTGCCGCCGCCCCGCAAGCCGCGGTTGTCTACGCGTCTATAATGGATAAATTGGCCGCCGCGCGCCGCCCGCTCCCGATGTCGCGGATCACCGGCGGCGGCGGAATGCTCAAGCACGGGCGCGACGTAAGCGGTTTATACACGCGCGACGGTTGGGAGAACGCCGTATTCCCGGAGTTTATAAAGGCCTCCAAAGAACCGCTCAAGGCCGACTGGGTAACGGGGCCTCCGACCGCCGTGTCAAGTGAGGATAAATTGCTTTCGGAGTTGACGTCGCTCTACACCGACGATTTGACCCGGCGTTGGCTGGATTTTATAAGGAATACATACGTAAACGTACAGCCGAGCCTGCCGCTATTGGCGCGCGATTTGGAATTGTTTGCCGCACACGATTGCGAGTTAGGCAGGATGCTTGCCGCCGTTTGTTCATTGGCCGTGCAACAGCCCGCCGACCTCTCGCTACCCTCCGAAAAGTCCGCCGCGTCCGTAAAGGGACGGGTAACGGGCGCCGTAAATAAACTGCGCGGCGCCGCCGCGACTATAGGTAGCGATCTGCGCGACCCGTTTACCGAGGCGCGCGCCTCTTTCGCGCACGTGGAGACGTTTCTGAAAGGCGGCGCGTTCGACGCCTACCAAGGCGGCCTTGGCAAGCTCGCGGCCAAAATAAGGGAGTGCGGCGACCGCAACACCTACGTCGCGTTCATAACCGGCGGCGCCGACGACCCCCTAAAGGAGAGTCGATTGGCGTTGGATCGCGGCTACGCCTCCATGCCGGCTCCCGTGTCCGCGTCGCTGAAGCGGGTCTTGGAATCGCCGCTCGACGTTGCCGCTACGGCCTTGACAAAAGCGGTGATAGAGGAAATAGAAGAGAGTTGGAAGGCGGAAGTGGTCAATCCGTACGTTAATAAATCGATTAACCGCTACCCGCTTGACAAAAAAGGCAACGACGCGTCGTGGAGCGACTTTGAGGAGTTCTTCAAACCGCAAAGCGGTATCTTGTGGAAGTATTGCGATAAGAATCTTTCCGGCGTCGTGGAGCGCACGTCGCGCGGGTGGGAGAGCGTCGGACGGTCGGTGCAACTGCCGTTATCCGTAAACGACGACGTTATTCGCTGCTTAAACGGCGCCGAGCGGATTGCGAACGATTTTTTCAAAAAAGACGGCGCCCCCAAACGCCACGAAATCGTCTTCAGCCCGATAAAATCAAGTAGCGGCGAGGTTGTGTTGCTGTCGGGCGATAAGGTGTTTGATTTCAAAAACGGTATGCCGGTAACGATAGGCAGACAACAAGGGGCCGAAACGGACGAGGCCGTAATTTTACGCTTGACCACCGCCGACAAAGCGCAAGAAGAGACGCGTTTCACCGGAGAGTGGGCGCTGTCGCGCCTCTTTGAAGCCGGAAAAGTCGACAAACTCGGCAATGATAAATACCGCGTTAATTGGCGCCTAAACGTGAGAGGCATTTACACGGCAAACATTACGGCGACGGTGCAGAGCAACACGGCGGCGCTCTTTGACCGTGGGGTGATCGAGGGGTTCGTCGTACCTAAACAAGTGTTTAGGGGCAATTAATAACGCCGATGTGTCAAAAAAATAAATTTGGCGGCTTTGATGTACGAAATGTTATATTATGGGATAAGGAGGTCAAAAATATGACTGATATTATGAACGGTTTCACAGAAAAACAAAAGTCGGCTATAGCCTATTACAAGGCGAACCTTGATGAATGGCTTGCTAACCCGCTATTCAAGGGCAAGTATGCCGTTATTCAGGACAACGCAATATCTGGTATTTTTGACAGTTTCGACAACGCTTTTGTCGAGGCCGGGCAGAAATACCCGGAGGGGAGCTATATCATTCAGCGACTCGTATCTCCGAAAGACCTTGTCGGCTTTTATTCACCGGTTCTTGCTTAGTTAGGCGCGCTATGGGACACATGTATTGCCATACAATAGAATTCAAGGCGGAACCGCCGCTATTGATGAATCAGCGGGTTAATTTTCGGTTTACGCCGATGCCTTTGGCCGATATGGGGCTAAACATTCGCGTAGGTATTTTTCCGGCGCAATCGTTAGAACCCACCGGAGCCGCAGTAGACGGGGTTACATCTCCGCCGATGATGACTTATGCGCACTTTGATACCGGGGCGACTATAAGTTCAATAGATCATAAGTTGGCCGCACACCTAAAACTGAAGCCTACGGGTATGTCGGATGTACTAACGGCCGGCGGACGTCAAGAGGTACCTAATTATGTTATAGATTTGTTTTTTCCGGGCTCCAGTCTTAAACCTTTTATTAGTCTGCCAGTATCTTCGTGCCATCTTGAATACGATATTGCCGCGGGGGTAGACAACCCACGCAATTTCGCGATGTTACTTGGGCGCGATGTAATGTCGCAATGGAACATTACTTGGAACGGACCTGAATCGGCAGTTACGATAAACGACTGAAGTGAGGGTAACAAAATGTCCGAATCCATATTAACGTTTGTCGAAAATTTTTTGAATCTTGCGTAGGTACATTAACGCTTTCTTTATTGTATATTAAATGTGTATCAAAGTGCGGTAACGCCCGATTTTGGGATATAATGGGTATTCATAAGTAAGGAGGGTATTATGGCTATTGAGACGAATATTCCGGTAAGGTATCGTCAAGATATTGAAAAAGCCGCGAAATTCCTAAAAAATGAGGGTTGCGGGGCGGTTTTTTTGTTCGGTTCTTTGGTTACCGGAAAAATTCACGATAATTCTGATATAGACATCGGTATAAAGGGGTATCCTGCCGGCGATTTTTTTAAACTGTACTCAAGGCTGTACTTTGATTTTGACACTAAAATCGATTTAATGGACTTTGATGCCAATAATGATCTTTATGATACGCTCAATGATATTGGGGAGATTGTTCAAATTGGATAAAAACGTAAAAATAAAAATTGAGCACGAAATTTCTCGAATAGATAAATTGATAACGGACGCGACGCCGTTGCTGAAATTATGTAAAATGAGGAAACCTGACTTTGTTGAAATAACGGCGACCGCTCAAATATTACATTCGTTTTATAACGGTGTGGAAAGCGTCATTATATTATTTTTTAAAAACAGCAACGAAAAACTGCCGAACGACATTCATTGGCATAGGACGTTATTTGAAATGGCATTTGGAAGCAACTCAAAAAATTTAAAGATTATTAGCGATGATATAAGGAAAAGGCTGGGAGAGTATTTATCGTATAGACATTTTATAAGGCATTCGTATAGTTCCGAGTTAAAATGGAGTGAAATGGCGCTGTTGGTGGAAAACCTTGAAGATACGTGGAACGCGGTAAAAAGCGGTTTTGAATCGTTTATAGAAAACAATTGATATGTACGACGCGCGTTGGTGTTGAGTATATTCGGGCGCGTCAAGGTTTGACGCAATTCGCGCCATAAAAAAACTCAAAAAAAATTTGCGTTCCCCACATCCGAGATATTATATTGATATGTTCAAATATTCTGACGTGGAAGACCGTTGGATTTTATTAATTAATAATGATGTAATTTTAACCCATCGTAGGGGCGACCGTCCCGGTCG
>LIUJ01000060.1:0-881 GCA_001462255.1 Fibrobacteria bacterium GUT77
ATAGGGTTGGCTATTATCATTATAAACACCTCTCGTCGGTTCGGCTGTCGCGGAAAAGCCGCGTATTGCCGTTATTTAGGGTGGATACTACCCATCGTGTCAATTAAAATAATAGGCGGGTACGGGGAAAGTCAATTTTTTGTGATTTTTTGGGGGGAAACAAGTCAGTACGCCTTCACCGCCCAATCGGTCTCGTACTCAATGGCGTTCCCGACTTGTTTGAGCAAACCAATCCCGTATTTCCTCGCTTCGTCAATAACGTCATCCTCATACGCGAGGGCGCCGAGACCTAAGTAAATTTTGAGGTCTTTGTAGACCGGAAAGAGGATTTTGAAATTCTTCACCTTTTGTCCGGCAAGCGTCTTTACGTCGGCCTTACGCGCCCTGTACTTTACCTCTACCAAAGCGACGGCTACGTCGTTCAGCATAACGATGTCGAATTGGTCTTTAAGGCGCGTTCCGTCGGATAGTTTGAGCATATACCCAAAATCATCGGCTACATCGTCGAAGTGTATTCCGGCAAACTCTTTTTTCTCCGATAATGTGTTGAAGAATAGCTCCTCGGCGAACATACCGTTGCTGTCGCTGATGCCGTTGACACTCGCGTTAGTGGCGGCTATTTGCGCATCTAACTTGGTTTGGCGCTTTTCGTACGCCGCTTGATACTCTTTTTGACGTTTTTCATACTCCGCTTGATACTCTTTTTGGCGTTTTTCATACTCCGCTTGGGACTCCACCCACTGCTTCTCAGCCTCCGCACGATATTTCTCGGCCTCTTTCCGGTACTTCTCGGCCTCTTCCCGATACTCGGCCACACGCTTTTCGTGCGCTACTTGGTACTCCGCCTGACGCTTTTCGGCTTCCTCTCTACGCTTTTGGGC
>LIUJ01000060.1:1039-1725 GCA_001462255.1 Fibrobacteria bacterium GUT77
TTTGGGCTTCCTCTCTACGCTTTTCGGCTTCCTCACTGCGCTTGTCGGCTTCCTCTCTGCGCTTGTCGGCTTCCTCTCTGCGCTTGTCTGCTTCCTCCCAGCGCTTGTCGGTTTCCTCCCAGCGCTTTTCAGCCTCCGCAAATACCCGCATAATGTCCGCCCATATCTGTTTTACATCTTCCATAACCCACCTACCTTCCTTATTCTTGAGCTCTATACTGCCTCTATAAACTGCTATATTGTATCTAATACAACCCACAAATTGTCTACCCTATTAATATAATGTCTTGGGGGGAAAATGTCAATATTTTTTTGTATATTTTCTTCGCGGAATTGTTGGCAAAATGGGAAATATGAAAATGATTAAAAACAATATAAAAATAATAAGCGCGTATAGCGTCACGGTTTCTACCGATTCGATATAATACGCGGCGACTGAAAATTTTTATTGACTTGCCGGGCGGCGCACAATAGGGAATTATATACTTGAATACCCCCAAAAAACCAATTTTCTTCGACCCGCCGCAACATTTGGCTTCGCCTAAGTAAACAAGTTTGACTACGCTCAATGACCACTGCGGCGGGTAACGTCAAAGAACCCTAACGTCAAAATCAAAACAATACCGCCCCACCATACTACATACGCAATTACCACACGTTGTTTGGCTTCGCCGAAATAAACAAGT
>LIUJ01000060.1:1975-3672 GCA_001462255.1 Fibrobacteria bacterium GUT77
TAAACAAGTTGCCCTACGGGCTAACAACGGAACGGCACGATTTGGGGGATATTATAAACGGTTAAAATCGTAATCACAGTTTCCTTATATAAACACCCCAACGACCCCGCCGCAAAGTATCAAAAGCGCCGGATGTATCTTGTCCCTTGACAGTAGCAGCACCACAAACGCCGCGACGGCTATTATCGCCGTCCGCGCGTCGGTTACCGCCGCCCTCCCGTAGGTCAGCACGGCGGCTATAATGAGTCCGGCGACGGCGGGCTGAACGGACTTTTTTAGCGCCTCCATCCAAGGCACGCCGCCGAATTTGGAAATGATATACGCCATAGTGAGGCAGAGAACGAGCGACGGAATGGTGAACCCCGCTGTAGACGCGGCGGCTCCGGCAATCCCCGCGACCTTGTAGCCGGTGTACGTGGCGGCGTTTAGCCCTATGGGGCCGGGGGTCATCTGCGCCACGGCGATTAATTCAGAGAGTTCGGAGGCGGTAACCCACCCGTGAACGGCCACGACCTCGTGCTCAATCATCGGAATGGTTGCTATCCCCCCGCCGTAGGCACCGAGGCCGATTATCATAAAACTCTTTAATAGTTGCAACAGTATCATAATATCTTCCGCATTCGATTTTCAAATACTATTATCAAGACGCTTTTTTACCCTTTTTATCCATTGACAACAGGTAAACGACCGCGCTTACGAGTATAAGCGCGAATATGGGATTGACGTTGGGAATCAACGCAATCACGGCCGCTATTATCGCCGCGACCAAATACGTCGCCCGCGAGATCATCGGTTTGCACATCGGTAGCGAGGTGTAGGCTAAGAGCCCCGCCACAACCGCCGCCGCGCCGCGCAAAAAAGCCGCCGCGGACGGGTGCTTGAAATAAGGGAATAGGTACGCCGCCGCAATCAGTATTATCAAGAACGACGGCAAAGTAGTGCCGAAAAAGGCGGTCAACGCCCCCAATTTGCCGCGTAACTTGAAACCGCAGAAGAGCGAGAAATTGATAACCATAGCGCCGGGGAGGCTTGTGGCGACGGCCAATTCCTGGGTGAACTCTTCCTCGCTCAACCAACCGCGTTTTACTATAAGCTCGTGGCGCAAAAGAGAAAGCATGGCGAGACCGCCGCCCAGCGTAAAGGCGCCCACGCGAAAGAACGCGACGAATATCGCCGTGAGTTTTATCATTTATTCTTTGACCGAAAAAAAAAGGCGGACACGCTCGCCCGCCTCTATGGTATAAACGCGAATTTTTACCGTCAACCCTGCTTTCCCTTCTTCTCCTTGATACGCGTCGCTTTTCCGGTCAAACCGCGCAGGTAGAAGAGTTTCGCCCTACGCACTCGCCCGCGTTTGAGTACTTTGATCTCCGCGATGAGCGGCGAGTGCTTCGGGAATATGCGTTCCACGTAAACGTTCCCGCTCGACTTGCGGACAGTCACCGTCTCCCCCAAACCCGTGCCGCTCGTTTGCACCACGACGCCCTGAAACAGCTGAATACGTTCCTTGTCGCCCTCGCGAATCTTAAAAGAGACGCTTATCGTGTCGCCCGAACCGTACTCAACCTTACGATCCTGCAACTGCTTCCTCTCCACTGCCCTGATGATGTCGTTCATCATACTCCTCCGAATCTTTTGATTTTTTTATATTAACGAACATTTTTTACGTAAACGTATAACCCGATTCGTAGGGGCGA
>LIUJ01000061.1 GCA_001462255.1 Fibrobacteria bacterium GUT77
ACCACCACAACCCACAAAACACTGCGCGGCCCCCGCGGGGGGCTTATACTCTGCGACGACGAGTTCGCCGATAGCGTGGACAAAGGTTGCCCGCTTGTAATGGGCGGCCCCTTAGGCCACGTCATGGCCGCGAAAGCGGTGGCGCTCACGGAGGCAAACGCCCCGTCCTTTAAAAAGTACGCCGAGTCTATAGTACAAAACGCCGCCGCGATGAGCGCCGCCTGCGTCGCCGAGGGAATGACCGTCGCCACCGGCGGCACCGAAAACCACCTGTTCCTTATAGACGTAACCCCCTTCGGCCTGACCGGCCGCCAGGCGGAGAGCGCCCTGCGCGATTGCGGAATAACGCTAAACCGCAACTCCCTCCCCTACGACAAAAACGGCCCGTGGTACACAAGCGGCCTAAGAATAGGCACCCCGGCCACTACGACGCTCGGAATGGGCGTGGGCGAGATGAAAGAGATCGCCGCCGTGATAAAACTTGTGCTGTCGAACACGAAGCCGGAAACGGTCGCCGAAGGCGAAAACGCCGGAAAGCCGAGCAAGGCGAAGTACGCAACCGACGACAAGGCGGCCAACGAGGCAAGGGCGCGAGTCAAAACACTATTAGACAAATTCCCGGTATACCCGAATTTGGACTTGGGGGTTTTGCGAGAGGCGTTTTGCTGAAACGGTTTCACCCGAATCCGCCCCGGTTTTATCTCAGAAAAATTAAAAAAGATTTAATAGCGCAATAATTATTTTCCTTAAAAGGGTTAAACTTATAACTACGTATCTTTGATTAGTTATGCGTGTTTTTGTATATAATTAATCACATTTGATTGGTTATGAGGGTGAAAAAGTGTAGTTTTGGGAGGGTAGTAACAATGCTAAAATCCGTTAATCCGGTTTACTCAAAAACCGACAACGAGATTCTCAGAGAGTTCGGCGTAATGTTGAAGCAGAGGCGCATCAACCATAATCTTACGCAACAGGAGTTTGCCGACGCCATCGGCATTTCGGTGAATCACCTCTCTAAGATTGAGCGTACCGGAAAAACCACATTGGCGACGCTTACGGCGGCATCGCGCAAATTCGGGCTGTTGCAGGAACTGCTCGACATTTACAAACTCCCGGAATTAACGCCCATACAGCGGTATGAGATAGAGCGAAAAACCGCGAAGATAAAGGTAGGGCGCAAGAGGGTTAAGAAATGAACGGCGTGAGAGTGAAGTACGACGGAAGCATTGTAGGGGTTTGTGATTTCAGTATAGTATACAAATAATTGTAGACAGCGGCTCACCCCAAACCGGCTACCGCGCTATTTATAGTAATATAATATAAGTCGGTCTCCGTGTCAATAACTTTTTTATATAAATTACAACGAGCTTTACCCTAACGTGGTTCGAGGACGAAAAGGGTCAAGACGTTCTTAGACCGGTTCCCGGCGTATCCACGACCGGCAAATATCAAGTTCATTTTTTATACTGATAGTGCCCGATTACCTCGTAACTGAACAAACAGTCCGCGAGCACTTGCCCCCCGCCGATATTGTGAACCATCAAGTATCTCTTTCCGTCGTCCGATATTTCTTTCGTCACCAATCCGATATGCGTCAATTTGCCGCCCAACATCCAACACACTATGTCCCCCGGCAGGTAGTCTTTCGGGTTATCGGTTATCGCTTTTACCGTCCCGCGCCTTGCAAAAAACGTCATTAAATTCGGTACTCTTCTGTGGTCGATGTTTTTGTCCGGTTGGGTCATCCCCCATTTCTTCGGGTACTTGCCGAAATTGGCTCTCATATCCTCGTGGACCTCTTTTTGCAAGTCGATACCGAGCTTTCTGTATGCCCTGATAACCACGTCGGTGCACACCCCTTTGTTCGGCGCTACGTCGCCGTTGGGGTAGGGTATTTTGGTATACGTTGGGTCGTAATAAACTTCCTGTTCGGTCAAAGTTAGGGCGGAGTCGGCGAGCCGGTCATAAAAGGATGTTTGTCCTATGGCCGTACCGGAAATCAACAAAAGCACAAATAATATGTTTCTCGGTGTCGTTGTCCGTGCGTATGAATTAATCGTTATATTTGTCATAATGTGTAAAATTCTTCTTTCCCGATAAAATCCAAAACGAAGGTTTATGGGTTATCAATAAAATACAATGTCCCGAATAGTCTCGCATCCGGTAACCAACCGAATCCTCGCCTTGATCGGTTCCTTTTGATACGCGGCTTCCTGCCTCCACGACGCCGATTCTATTCTTACGTATAATATCCCGTTTTCCACACGCGAACACTCCGACACCGTCTTTATGGGTTCGATCACTATCTCATGCCACCTTTCGACCACCTCCCACTCCTTGCATACGACACGAAAATCCGGCAACCACCGCTCCAATAGCGTGTCGATGAGGCTACCGATCGCTAACGGCTGACCGCCTTTGCCTAAGCCGTCGTCACTCTTCCGGAATTTACTACGCACCGCAGTACCCTCCCGCCCAGCGTCGCTTGGCAACGGGGCGTTGCTATAAAGACTTGGCCTCTGCCTTCCAGCAGAGGGTATACCCGCGATGTCCGCTCCGGATCGAGCTCCGAAACGGCGTCGTCGACCAAAAAGACCATGCCGCCGCCGCGCTTTTGTTCTATGAACCGCGCCGAGGCAAGCTTTAGGGACAACGCGAAACTGCGACACTGCCCCTGCGACGCGTGCCCCTTCGCCGCCCGCCCGCCCATCGTGAACCGCAAATCGTCGCGGTGCGGACCCAGCGCCGTATACATTAGTTCGGCATCCCTTTCCCGACGTTGCGCCAATGATATTAAATATGCTTTTTGCCAATCCCCCGTGTCAAAATTATCGTTTTTGATTTTGGGGGCGTACTCTACGACGGCGGCCTCGGCGCCGCCGCTGATTTCGGCGTAAAACCCTTCCGTCAGCGCCGAGAGCTCCCGAACCGCCTCCACGCGGGCAAAGACAAGCTTCGCGGCAGTCTCCGCCATCGCTTGTTCGTAGACTTCAAACTGCATGGCGTCGTTTGTTTTGCCTAGAAGCGCGTTACGGCAGGCCATCGCGCGGCGGTAAGACATTAGAGCCGAAAGGTAGGCGCGGTCGGTTTGGCTGATAAGCATATCCAAAAATTTGCGCCGCGCCTCCGGTGCGCCGTAAACGAGCTCCAAATCGTCCGCACCAAAGGAGACCGCCGGACGCTCCCCGAACCACTCCGCGTAGGAACCGACGTTATCCCCGTTGATCTTCATCACCGTCTTCTTATCGCGGGAGAATCCCAACGCCGCGCTTTGGACGGTAACTCCGCCGTCGTCGCCGCCGCAATCGTCGAAACAAAACTCCCCGGAGACGAACGCCGCCTCACGCCCGTAAGCGATCATGTCCGCTCGCGCCGCACCGCGTTGCGAACGACCGGTGCACAGCAAGTGGATACCCTCAAGGATATTGCTCTTCCCGGCGCCGTTCGACCCCTCAAAAAGCGCCCCCTCCTTGGGAAACGCAATCGAAAGGCTTTCGTGGTTGCGGAAGTTTTGTAGGATTAGGGTTTGTAGATGCATATTCGGCTCAATACGATAATATAATACATCGCGCCGAAGCAAATCAACCTATTAACCTTTTTCAATTTTTTTAACCTACATGTCAATTATCAAAACAACAATTCCGCCAAACGACACCCTCATTCTTGTTGTCAAAACGACGAAAAAGATATTTACAAAAAGCGAAAAAAATTGTTGACACGCGGTATTTTTTTTGTTATCTTTACGGTAATTACATCGGTATTCGCTATGGGTTCCGATTTATCCGTCACCACAAAAGAAACAAGCCGCATAATGCCAACCTACGTCAGACAAAGCGCGAAGCTTACGTGCTCGATGGGTTCCGCCCAATCGGCCATGCAGTTGTCGCATCCCGTCAACCCCGTGCTGATATGCGGGGCGCCTATGGCGGGCATGGCGGATAACCGAACGTTTATGAACATCGCGCCCTTCGGCCTCTGCAAGTCGCTTATAAACCCGACGGTAATAGCGGCGACGGCGGCGGCCGGCGGCAAATTGCAAGAGATGCCCTGCGTACCCAATATGCTTATATCGTGGTTGAATCCCAAGCGGGACGTTTTTGTAAAGGGACGTCCCGCCCTAACGGACGGCAGCAGGTGCGTGTGTATGTGGGCGGGCATTATCGAGGTGAAGTCCGCCGGACAAAACAGCGTAATAAGCGTAGCGTCGCCGCCGCCGGCCGCAGTCGCGGAACGGCAGACCCAAGCGGCCGTAGCGGAGGCAAAGGAGAAAGCGGAGGAGGCGGCAAAGAACGAAAGCGCCGCGAAAGGGTTGAAAAACATTATCGCCGCCGCCGTAAAAAAGGTCATGGAAAAGGTCGTAGACGCCATAAAGGAACGCGTAAAATCCGCGTTATACACAATATCAACCGCCGTGGGCACGCCGATTGTGGCTGCTTTAAGTACGTGGATCAGGGGAGTTGCGGGGAAAGCCGACGAGGTGAAGGCGGACGTAAATGTAGCGAAGAACGAGGCGGCGGAGAATGCGACAACGGCTGAAAAGTGTTTTTGCAATAGGGATATCGGGGTTGACGAATTTGAGGAGATCGTTAAAGGTTTAAGATCGGCCGACGGGAGGAAAGACCTCTCATTATTTACGGTGAAGTGTAATATTCCGTTAGAAGATAGGACAATAAAACGGCTAACGGAAGAGTTCAATAAGGCGTGCGTAGAGTACGGCATTAATCATTGTATTCAAAAAATCCATTTTCTCTCTCAAATATATTTGGAGTCCGATCATTTCAATACAACGTTGGAATATGCGACCGGAACCAAATATAATCCCGAACGGCATGCCGATGCGAAAAAAATGGGAAATACTAAAGACGGAGACGGCCCCAAATACAAAGGTCGGGGGTTAATGCAGCTTACGTGGCGAAATCATCAGTTGGCATATCTGAAACACGCAAGAGACAAATTTGAAACATTAAGGGGGTTGACGGACGCCGATATTGAAAATCGCGATAATTGTTTTGAAAAACTGATATCCGACACGTTATTCGGTAGCGTGGATTCGGCCGGGTGGTATTGGGGCGTTTGGAAGCAGATACCGTTTAAGATCGACGATATATACAATAAAACCTTAAATTATGCGGCGTTATTTGCGGATAAATATCAAGAACACATCTCTAAAACAATCAATGGCGGTGAAAGCGCTATAACACAAAGGAAGATATACTATGAGGAATTAAAGAAAATCATGAACATATACCAATGTCCTAATATATTAATGGCCGACATCGGTACGGTTCCGCCAAAAAAAGAAAAAGTTGACAAGGAAAAACAACAAAATAGCGCTACGGCTAAAGATAACCAAAGCTCGAATTTGGCGAAAGCCGACGGCGGGCAAACCTCACAAAAGACCGGCGGAGCGGACAAGATTACGCAAAATTCCATTCCTACCTCCAATACGGCGATTACGGCGAGGCTAACCCGTTTTCATTTTGGGCGTATGGTAACATTGGGAAGGTTTGAGATGTTTCACAAAGATAAGAAAGATTCGATTTTTGACGGTTATGTTTGCGAAGACGTTGTTCGCGGAAAGGGGAAAAGTAGTCTTGACGCGGTAAAGAAATGGAAAATAGCGGCTGAATCCGCCATACCGTACGGCACATATATTTGTGCGCTCACACCCAGTACGAAATACGGCATAAAATGGGAAGTAACTAAAGTGCCGGGATACACCGGAGTAAGGATACATACGGGAAATTATGCAAAAGATACCGAAGGTTGTTTGTTGCTCGGCATATCCATTGACGAAAAATACTCGCAAGTAAACGAGTCTGGAAAAAAAGTAAAAGCATTCGAGAAACTTATGAGTGAATACGGCAATCAAGATTTTACGTTGGAAATAACCGACGACAGAAAATCAGGTGTAACTAATGACGAATTTACGGCGGAACTTAGCAACGCTCCGAGTGTTAGCTCAACGGTTTCTAGGAAATGTTTCTGTAACGGTGAATTCACAACTGACGATTTGAAAAGGATTATTAAGGCGTTACGAAAAGCCGAACCTAACGTATCCGGCGGTTTGTTTTGCGCGGATGATTGCGATATTCCCCGTGACGAGAAAACAATAGAACGCCTGACCGCCGAAATCAACGCTACTTGCAAAAAGCGGGGCATTGACACGTGCATTCAAAAAATTCATTTTCTTTCTCAAATATATCACGAGTCGGACAGGTTTAGGACATCGTTGGGAAATGAAGGACTTGACAACGATCCAAAGTATAAAGACAGAGGATTGATACGACTTATAGGGAGAGAAACCCAACTCACTTATTTGAAAAGCGTAAAAAACCAAAATGAAGTATTAAAAAATATAATATCCGCCATTAAAGATAAAATGACAACGGGTTCTATATGGGCTACCAATAACGACATTCTTAAAGACCTTGTTGGCAAAAACAAAAAGGATCTCACCGACGCCGTAGTTAATCCAAAGGTCGACGCTATTATTGATAGACAGAGCAATAATTACGAAACGATTATCTCCGACTCTCTCGCAACCTGCGTAGATTCGGCCGGTTGGTACTGGAACGAATGGAAGCGAATACCGTTTGATATCAAAGACATAAAGGGCAAAACGTTAAACGAGGCCGCATTATTCGCGGATAAATATCAAGAAATAATCACAAGAACAATCAATGACACCGACGAAGCGAAGATAAAAACAAAGATTTATTATGACACGTTAAAAAACGTTCTAAACGTCTATCAATGCCCGAACGTATCAAAAGCCGACTGCGCCGTAGCCACACAACATACCGTAGGTACGGACAAGGACAAGGTAACGCAAAAACCTGCTAAAGCGAAAGACAAGCAAAGCGCTAAAAGGAATTGAAGAAAAAATGGGGTACGTCGGATAAATTTGTAGCAAGTTGGAAGAAATAATTACAGATTCTACAGAACTACGCGCCTCTAACGCGGCGCAAAACCAAATACAAAGGAGATTTATTATGAGAAGACTGCTTTATCGCAACCCTCTTATAGCGCTCGTAGTCTTGGCCGTGTTTCTTATATGTAACTATTATAAGGAGCATACCGACCGCAAGGAGCGTGAGACGCCAAAAGAACGGCAGGAACAAACGACGCGTAAGAAACAAGCGTCGCCAAAATTCACGTTGGACGAGAAACTCAGGCAAATATGCGTATTGAAGGAGGAAGAGAGAAAAAAACGTTGTTTTGATTATCCGGTTATCCCGGATTATAAGCGTATATCGTTAAATTCGCTACGCGATGTGATTGAGGTACGATATGAGGCGCACAACGGCGCTTATTCATCACAGATAGACGCGAAATATGTGTTTAATAAAACATTCGATTCGTTAACGTTAAAACGCATTACACGCACCAATTATTACCCCGACGACCGCTACGGCGGAAAGGAGGTATGTGACCGATATTTTGATGATTATGACAGAGACGGCCCCCTTGAAAAATTAATGAAAAAAGCAAATTGTAACTACGAATACGCTAATTTGCCGTCGTTACAGAAAATTTATGAAGAAATGTTGGAGATGGATGATTACAAGTTAAAAAACTACAGCGCAAATATATATGTAATGCGTTATGGGGCGTATTTAAGCGAATACCCGCTATCAGACGCGAATCACGTCATATACAACAATATGGGATACCGTTTGGAGCAAGCTAAGGCTTATGACGCGGCAATTTATT
>LIUJ01000062.1 GCA_001462255.1 Fibrobacteria bacterium GUT77
AGCCTAAACGCCATAGTAAAATGGAGCGGCGGCCCGATGGATTACGAGCCGTCGATACGGTATCAATACAAAACCAAAAACGGCGGCGCGAGTTTTTATCCCGACGTTTATATCGGGCTGACCACGGGTAAAATTTTGTCGTCGGGGAAGTCGAGGCGAGATAAAAGATAATTGACGGGTTTATAGTGAGAATATTCAACGGGGCGGCGGTAGGCCGGTCACCCCGCAAATATATCGTTCACGGCGTCAAGCCGCTGAAAGCGCTCATGTAATCGCTTACCGATATTTCTCCGCGTTCCAACCGGCTGAGTTCAGCGTCGGATGCCAATGTTGAGGCGTCGGCGTCAGTAGGTTCTTCTTCCGTAACGGAAGGAAAGAGGTTGTCGGTGGGATCGGGTTTCATTTTAAGCCAAAAATCGTCGTTCTTCGATACGTTATGCCCTTTAGCGATATTCCAATTGTCTATAAAATTATTCCACGCGATACTTCCGTATTCCGGTTCGCCGGCGGCGACCCAATCGTCGTGCCACGGCATAATCGTAGGCGTAAACGAGGCGTTGGACGCCGGCGCCGCTTTTGCCGTAACTCCCGCGCGGGCAAGCCTCGCGTCCGCGCTGTTTCCGTAGGGATTGAAACGGACGGTATTTTTCCTGACCGTCTCCACCCGCTCAAATAATTCCACGGTATCGCCGGAGGTCGACACGGATACTTCCGATACGGAAGAAACATCGGCTAAACGGGTCTTAACGTTACTTTCCTGCGTACGGCCGGAACTATCGAAAGAATCCCAATGAGAAAACGCTGAGGTTATGTTTGTGGGCATTGCTGAAATGCGGTTCACTGCAAAATCCTCCGGTTTAAAGTTGAACCCAAATACGTTGCGACATAGCAACACATAAGCAAACAACTGCAAATTGCGTGCCAAACCGCCCAACACCGTTAAAACGTCGTTTGGGGGGAGAATTTACACTGAACGGCGGCAGAAACTGCCGTTTAATCGGCAAGATTTTTCCTCATTCACTCCGCTATCCGTCATAAAAACACAAAAAGCCGGCGTTTTGACCGTACTAAAGCGATTGGCATAATATTTGCGTTATTATCACTATGGTTGCGATGTCGCAATCAAAAATTAAGGAGCGTTGATAATGTCGACAAGTTTGAGCACCAGCTATTTGTACAATCCGGCGGTTACCAAGGGAAGGATAACGGCTCGTAGCCAGCAGGCGGCGAAACCGGAAGAGTACGCCAAAAAGGTAGCCTTATTTCAAGACCAGTACGAAAATGGCGTTACAAACATAACGGCGGGGACTTATACGTCGGCGGGAACTCTTTCACCCGGAACCGTCAAAGCGCTGAAAACGGCCTCCGCTTCCGGTGCCAACGAATATGTGCGAGAGTTGCTGAAAAACCAAAAGACAAATAACAAACCGCTGTCCGCGTCGTCTATGATGTCGAACTACCTCAAAACGTCGCAAGGGGCGTGGTGGTAACGCGCGTTATTGGCTTGGTTTTGTGATTATGCAACCAATTAAGGGTAAGACGCGGTATTGCCCTTATGTCGCGTCTTACCCCGCATAGCTTATCTTACTCCCACGAACCGTCTTTTCCACCCGCACCTGCTTCTCTACGCGCTCGCGCAACTCCGCCACGTGGGAAATTATTCCTATGATACGGCCGCCCTCCGCCATGCCCGACAACGTATCGACCGCGAGTTCCAACACATCCGCGTCGAGCGTGCCGAAACCCTCGTCTATGAACATCGCGTCCAAGCGCACTCCGCCTACGTTCTGTTGCACTACGTCGGACAGACCAAGCGCCAACGATAACGAAGCCATGAACGACTCCCCGCCCGACAACGTGTTCGCGCCGCGGCGCTTGCCAGTGTAGGCGTCCGAGACCTCCAACTCCAAACCCGTTCTTTGCCGCTTGTCGCCGCCCTCCGTTTTCCTTAATAACGCGTAGCGGCTCTGGCTCATCAAGCCGAGACGCAGGTTAGCGGCGTGGAGCACCCTGTCAAAATAGGCCGTCTGCGCGTAGGTTTCAAAGTCAAGCCGCCCGTTTGCCGCGTCGGAAAGTTGCTTCGCGGCGGCATATTCCTTGTCCGTTTTAACAAACGCCTCCGCGCTTCGGCACAGTTCAATAAGTTTTTGCTTTGTTTGCTCGCTTCTAATGTTGACCTCGTCTCGCTTATCTTTCAACTCATTTATCGCGTCTACTATCGCTTTATTTTTCATTGATAATTTTTCCATATCCGGTTTCTCCTTGCCGGCCGTTTCCCCTTTCAACCGCTCAATATCGCGCTTTAATTGCTCGCCGCGTTTCTCGTAATCGGCAAGTCGCTTAATCATATCGGACAGCGCTTCATCGGTAACTAACATTGCGGCGTATTCCGTTTCGTCCTTAAACCCGTTATCGCGTAACGATTTGTCGTAATCAATACGCGCATGTTCACGAATATTTTTTTGTTCAGTCTCTCGCGCTTCACGCTCATTCACTAAAGTTTGCGCTGATTTGTACGAAGCCTCGGCGTCAACGCTCCGTTTTACCGCTTTATCCCTTTTGGCGACAAGTTCGGACAAATTATTTTCAGCGTTTTGTTTGTTGACCGATAATTCGCTCACCCTGCCTTGCGTCCGCGTAAACGCGTCTTTCAGCAATACGTACGCCGTATCCTTATCCGCATTCGGAATAATCACGGAAAGATCATTAATAAAACGGCTTTCGAGCGTGTTGATTTCACTCTTTAATACGGCGCATTCGTTGCTCTTTTGATTCAACCCGCTTTGCGCCTTGTCCGCCGCCTCCTTCGCCTTTTTCAGCGCCGTCTCGGTCACGCCGCCATCCGTCATTTTTGCCGGAACGGGGTGCTCCGTGGAACCGCAAACCGGACACGGTACACCGTCTATCAACTTCGCGGCAATGATTCCCGCCTGACCGCGTAAAAACGACTCGTTCAGCGATTTATACTCCGCGTCAATACGCTTAAACTCCGCGTTTAACCCCTCAAACTCCGATTGTAACGATTTTAGATCTTGCCGCTTCTTATAAATCGCGGCGTATTCCGTCCGCAACTTGTCCAACTTTTCAAACTTGGCCGACTCCGTCTCCCACTCCCGCCTTATTTTATCGACATTGCCCTGAACATCTTCCATCGGCGGCAATTCCGCAAGCGCCTTTTTCGCGGCCTCCGATTCAACCGACGCCTTCTCCGCGTCGCTTCTCGCGTTAGCAAGAGCCGCTCGCGCCGCGTCGAATTGTTTTACCGCCTCAGCCGCCTTGTCCGCCGCCGGCTTTACTTTGCGCAACGCCGTTTCGCCGCGAACGCGCCTTTCCGACAGCCGTCCCATCTCTACCGTCTTTGCCAAATGCGACGCAAATTCCGTATCGGCCTTTTCCAATTCGGCAAAGCATTTTGACGATTTATCGGCGACGGCAATCTCTTTGTCAACGGCCGTCTTCTCATCACCGTAATCGGCAATCCGCTTATCATACCCGATA
>LIUJ01000063.1:0-2242 GCA_001462255.1 Fibrobacteria bacterium GUT77
AATAAGGGTCAAACACCATAACCGAGTAATCAAGGGAGGACGCCGTGACTACATTAGTGCTTGACAGTGAAACGCCTATGACCGAGTTATTGGCCGTGATGGGGGCGCGTAGGTTGCGCGTTGAGGTCGACGAGTCCGCCCGGCGTGGAATTGTCGCGCCGATAATCAATCCGGACGACTATGAAACCGACAACGACTATATCAATGCCGTTCCCGGTTGGAGGGAGTCGATAATAGCGGCGGCAAATGCGCCGGATGAAGATTGGGAAGACGTTCCAGAGGAGTGGTTTAATGCGGTATAGAGTTAGATTTTTGAAACAGGCGAAAAAAGACTACGAAACAGCCAAAAAAGCCGGATGTGCGGCAAAGATCGCCGAACTTTTAAACATTGTC
The DNA here is from genome assembly GCA_001462255.1 of Fibrobacteria bacterium GUT77. Taxonomy (GTDB): domain Bacteria; phylum Fibrobacterota; class Chitinivibrionia; order Chitinivibrionales; family Chitinispirillaceae; genus GUT77. The sequence continues at coordinate 394 of LIUJ01000063.1, forward strand.
CGCAACAATCCCACGGAGGCGGGTAATAGTGTTGAAAAACTCAATGGATACAAAAAACCTACATATTCACGACGAATAGATCAGCATAATCGTCTTATTTATGATGTATCTGTCGGTGAACAAAAAGACGAAAGGACCGGTGAAACATATAAAGGGCTTGTCCGTATCTTAAGTATGTGGGGACACAACTATAAAACTGTTTAATATCATATTAATATTTGGTAATAGCAAATTATCAATAAGGAGGAGACCAATGCCCGTAGCCGACAAAAGCCGTTTTTCCAAGGAACACATCGAACGCCACCGCCTCAACGCCTCCCCGGAGCTGGCGGAGCAGGCGGTTCACTGCCTCGAACTCGTCGCCGAACTCTCGGAGGGGGGGCTCTCCTACCAATTCAAAGGCGGGAACTCGCTCCTGCTGATACTCAGCGAACCGAAGCGGTTCTCCATCGACGTCGACGTGGCCTCCGACCGCTCGCGTGAGGAGATCGAAAAGGTGCTCGACGCCATCGTGCCTAAGTACGGCGTCTTTACCCGGTGGGAGCGCCGGCAACACAAGACAAAGCCATGGTTGCCGCTATCCAGCTATTACCTGTATTACAACAGCGTAGTTACGGACGCGCCGGATACGAACATTATGCTCGACGTGCAGATGCGGCGCAGCGCGTACAAGACGGAGTTCAAGCCGGTGCGTTGCGGGGAGCTTTACGTTTCTGCCGCTAAGGTTGAACTGCCTTTGCCGTCGTCCATCATCTCCGATAAATTGTTAACCTTGGGCCCCGCCACGCTCGGCATTCCGATAGGGCGCGGCAAAGAGGCGCAACGCCTGAAGCACGTTTACGACGTTTCTCGCTTATCCGCTACGTTACCGTGTGTAAATGAAATGCGTGAGAGCTTCCGCAGTTGCCTAAAGCAGGAGAACGAGCTACAGGAGACCAACCATTCGGTTGAAGACATTGTGAAAGACACGCTGAAATTTTTGTGGACGACGGCGCGTTTGGACAAGCAACCATCCTCGTCGGAAGACCCGGCGCTAAGCGAGAATATCAATGGCCTAACGCCCTTTGCCGCGCATTTATTCGAACGGGGATACAATTGGCAAAACCTCCGCAGGGACATGGCAAGAGCGGCGGTCTGCATGAGCGTCGTAGGAAACGATAAGGTAGGCGGAAGCGATTTTCACAAACTCCTGTTGTCCGCTCCTCCAACGGATTTTAAAGGTACGTTGGGAATAGATGATCCTTTCACGGCTTGTTTATGGGAAGGTATCGGTAATTGGTGGGGGGATAATTTTTGGGTATGATACGGGATGCAAAATCAAAACATGCGCTTTGATACACGTAATATATTCGTTAGGGAAAAGGAATTTTTAGTGAGAAGAGCAATGTTTTTCAGCGCCGTGGCGCTAATTGTCGCGATGGCCGCGTTGCCTGCCGCGTCGGCCGAACCGTCGGCGCCTCAACCGCAATATCAACCGTCCACCCCGTCCATTCAGTCCGCTTCGTCCACAATAGATGCCAAAGGTACGCTAACCGACGGTAGAGACGGTAAGCGATACAGTACCGTGGTTATTGGCGGGAATAGGTGGATGGGGGAAAACCTGAACTATCAGACGATTAGCGGTTCGTGGTGTTATGAGAATGCTGAGTCTAATTGCAATAAGTACGGTCGATTGTATGATTGGAACACGGCGACGGCAACGTGTCCTAAAGACTGGCATTTGCCTTCTCGTCAAGAGTGGAATGATTTGGTAGAGGCGTCGGGCGGTAATACGGCTGGTAAAAATTTGAAATCGAAGAGCGGTTGGAATAATAGCGGCAATGGTACGGATAAGTACGGATTTTCGGCT
>LIUJ01000063.1:2402-4411 GCA_001462255.1 Fibrobacteria bacterium GUT77
TGCCGGGCGGCTACCGCGGCTCCGACGGCTTTTTCGACAATGCCGGCTACGACGGCTACTGGTGGACGGCCGCAGAGTTCGATAGCGGTTACGCGTACTACCGGTTCATGGATTGTAGCTACGATTACGCGGGCGAGTACTACGACGGCAAGGGCAACGGATACTCGGTGCGTTGCGTTCGAGACTGAGTGCGCCGTATCGTGCCGTTGTTAGCCGGTAGGACAACAGGGGTAGGATTACAATGAGAATGTGGGAATTGCGGTAGCGGTAATGTTTTGATGTTAGGGTCTTTTGACGTTAGCGTAACGTTTTTAGGGCGTATCCCGTAAAGATAAGAATTTTTTTACGTACCTCATATAAACAAATGCCAGGCACATAGAGTTTGCTAAAATTTATATCTTACGGTCTAATACTTTAGACAGTAAGATTTCTTCTAAATTTCTTCTTCCGTCCAATACAAATAAAACGTATGCTTTTTTATTGTCGCCGCTTATTTTGTAATATGCTTTCCACGGGTTTATTACAATTTCATACACGTCATAAATTCCAATATCTTTCAACTCTTGCGTTTGTTTTGTTTTTATTTTTTCCGATTCAAGCAAATCTATTTCCGTAATTATTTTATCGTAAATTGCGGAAGCGGCGTTTTCTCCGGCCTTATCTCTATAATACTCGATTATCTCGTTCAAAGAATCGACTCCATCCGGAGTCCATTCGATTTTTCTCATTGAGTTTCTCCGTGTAATGATTTTTCAAAAATTTTTTTGGCTTTTTCATGAGTTATTACATTACCATTTTTTATATCGTTGTCGCCAAAGCTCAATAATTTGGCTAAACAGATCGCGTTTAATGTTTTTTGGTAACTTTCTATATCCATTATCACCGCTTTGGCTTCCCCGTTTTGGGTTATTACTACTGGAGTTTTCGAGTCTCCGACGTATTTTATAATCTCGGTAGTATGTGTCTTAACGTAAGAAACAGGTCTTAAATCCTGAGCTAAATTAACCATGATTTTTCTCCTCAAAAACGTGCTTATTATAAATGATATATAACAATGATAGTCAAACCGACACAAATAAAATAATACATGCGCGTTTCCAAAGTCAACAATATTTTCAATCAGCCTCAAAATCCCCCCAGCGTTAATTCGGCGGCGGTAAGTCTTTTCCGTCGTATGGGGCGAGGGCGGCGTTTAACGCGTTTACTATGGACGCGTCTATCTTTCCGGCGTTTGCCATGTCAAAGAGTATTTTCATGGTATCCGCGTGGTTTCGTCCGGGGTGGTAGGGTCTTTCCTCGCTTATCGCCTGATATAGGTCTAAGCAGGCCAGCAGTCTCGAATTGAAGTCTAAGTCGGGGGCTTTTTTTCCGAACGGGTAGCCGCTGCCGTCCAATTTCTCGTGGTGGTCGCAGGCCCAGCGGCATATCGTTTCAAAGCCCTCAATGTCGCTTAAAAGTTCCCATGTAAGGCGGACGTGCTCTTTTATGATATTGAATTCCTCATCGGTAAGTTTGCCGGGTTTTTCCAAAATAGCGGAAGGGACGGCCAATTTGCCGAGATCGTGTAGGGAGGCGGCCAAGTAGAGTTCCGCCAATTCTTGTTGCTCGTAGCGGTAGTGTTTTCCCATAAACCACGCTTTGTTGGCGATTTGGGTCGAGTGTTTTTGTGTAAAGACCGATTTGTAGTCGATGATCTTTGCGACAAAGGCGGCTAACCCGTAAATCGTGTCGGTTTGTATGTCGACCGTCCACGGGGGTAGGGCGTCCGCCGCGGTTTGTTTTATGATGCGGTCGTTTAGCGAGATTATCGTTGGCCAATCGAGAATTTCGAGCATTGTTTCCGCCGCTTTTTTGCCGTAGTGTTTTCCGATTTCTTTGGCGATTGTCTCGCGGATGGGGGGCAGTTCGTCGGGCGTAAGCCGTTGTAGGTGGTGGGTGGCGTCTATTGAGTCGGCGACGGTGATAAGTTCCGCTTCGAGCGGGCCCTCCCCTTCGCGTATGCCGAACGG
>LIUJ01000064.1 GCA_001462255.1 Fibrobacteria bacterium GUT77
GTTCAGTTGCGGATGAAGGACGCGCCGAAACGGCTTGTTATCGATACCGCGTTAAAAATGCGAAAGATTACCGAAGGTACGGATACGTTGCTGATTATAAATGACGATCCGCGAATTGCCGTTGAGGCGGGGGCCGACGGCGTTCATATCGGTCAGAATGATATGCCTTATACGGATGTTCGGGCGATTGTGGGGGACGATATGCTGATCGGCGTATCGACGCATAACCTACATCAAACGACAGCCGCCTGCCTGCTACCCGCCGACTATATAGGAGTGGGACCGGTCTTCGCCACGCCTACAAAAAAAATCCCCGACCCGGTTATCGGATTAGACGGAATGAAAGAAATGCTCGCGGCGGCGACCGTTCCGGCGGTGGCAATCGGCGGCATAGACTTGGAAAACCTGCCGAGCGTAACGGCGGCGGGAGCAAAAAACTTCTGCATGGTCAGACAGTTGACGCAAAACGAGAACCCGAAACAAGTATTGGACGAAATCGCGGCGGCAATCGGCCGCAGTAGGAAAGAGTGCCGTTAATACCGCTAACACCCCGCTACCGTCACCCGTTTCCCGTCAACCGTTTCTTCCGTCACGTAAACTTTTTCGTCCCAACTCTTTGCCGTGTCCTTGTCAAAAATAATAAGCCAGCCCTCGTCCGCACCGAGTTTATCCATATAGCCCCGTATCTGTTTCAGGCTTTCGGCACGGCAATTCTCGCTTTGCAGGATTTTCAGTTCTACCGGATACTCAACCCCGTTGTACTCAACGAGAATATCCACACGCTTCGTGTCGGCAGCCGCTTCGCGGTGGACGCGGCCGCCGCCGTTTACTATTCTTTGCAGGAACGCGTGCATTACCAAATGCGCGGCGGCTTCGTCGTATTCATAGAGATCCGTTTTGTATCTGGCTTTCCAAATCTCGCTGTTCTTGCGCCAATATGATTGAAAACTCCTCACCAACGCATTCATGTCTATTTTGCCGTCTTTGATGTATTTGAGCGGAGCGTAGTCCTCCCCGGCGTTTCGTATTGACTCCTGGGCTTTCTGTGTCAGCGACCTGAATATCAATTCCGCGTATATGGGATTTGCCGGTTCGATGCGGTTACGGTCGTCCCTGATTAGGCCAAGGTCTTTTGTGAACATATAGTCGTCGTCGCCCTTATCGGCTACACATTCGCCGATTATGAGCGGCTGTATGATTCTGCGGACGCGGGATTCTTTGAGCCTCTCCAAAAGGCTGTCAACGTGCGTTCCTCGGGCAAGAATTATGTTGTTGACGGCTTGTTCGGTCATACCTTGCGTGATGCGTACCGTGTAATCCTTTTGGGTTATCTTCTCCACACACTCGCGGGCGACGGCGTTTACGAGCCAGGGTTGTCCCTGCGTTTGCTCAAAGACGTAATCCGCCGCCTGTCGCTCAAATACCTGTCCGGTCTCGGTCGTATGCTGCGCGTAGAGTTCGGCCACCTCCGCCGCCGTGAAATTCCTCAAACTAAAGGCCTCAGTCACGATATTAAACGGACTCGAACTCCCAAGCGTCGGGGAGTCTCCGCGCGCTTTAGCTTTGTAGTCGCGAAGATTGCGCATCCCTACGAGAGCAACGGAGCGGACAAACGGGACATCACCCCTATTTATGTATCCGGCCCTAAACTGCCTCAAAAAGGTTATCAGCGTATCGTCGGAAAGACAGTCGGCCTCGTCGAAAAATACGACCAACGGTTTGTTAAGCGTTTTGCAATAGACGGAAAGCGATTTTTTCAGCACACCGGTGATATCGCCATAGTCGGCGCCCGCCGCGAAGCCGTCGGGCATGCCGCCGTCCTCAAAGGCGGACAGCAAAGTTTTTACAATCGCCGGAATTCCTCTCTCCGGGTCGGTCAACACCTGTACCACCTCCAAATTACAGTAAACGGCATAGTACTCGCCCGCCGCGTTGATGTCGCGGGTGAGTTGCTTAAGCAACGTGGTCTTGCCGCTCTGCCTGGCGGCGTGAATCACGAAGTACTGCTCGTCGTTGATTAAATCCATCAATTTATCGTTGATACCGCGCAACGGGTCAAGCATATAATGCTTGCCGGGTATGCACGGACCGGCTACGTTGAAATACCGCGTGGACTTGAGCATATTACCTACCGCCTCCTTGTGAATAACGCCTTCAACATCTACCATATAATATAATTAACGACGAGGCTACGGGGTTGAAAATTTTCTGTTAAAACTTGACTCCACACCGCGCCTATCCTATAAAAGAACGCTTTGGAAAGTGGCTAAAAATAACCATTCGGGTATTTTTGAGCGATTAGGGGGCTAGTGATACCGCTACAACAACCCGACCGGGATGATCACATCGTCCCCTTTTAAGGCGGCGAGCCTATCGTATAGGCATACTACCCCGCCGGAGCCGCGTTTAATGCTTGGGATTTTATCCAGGATATCGAAGGCCGCAATGTCGGACTTTTTAGGGTCGGCGTTTTTCTTGATCTCTATCGGGTGCAGAATGCCGCCGCTTTCTATCAACAGGTCTATCTCATTCATCTCCTTGTCGCGGTAAAAAAACAACGGCGCGTCGAGAACGCCGGCATTGCTATAACTTTTTACAATTTCCGAAACTACAAAACTCTCAAAAAACGCTCCGGCCATAGCGCCGTCCCTAAGCACGCTCGGCGTCGTCCATTTCGTTAGGTACGCCGCGAGGCCGGTATCAAGAAAGTACAGTTTCGACGTCTTAACCGCCCGCTTGACCGCGTTGCTGTGGTAGGGTTGTAGAAGATATACTATACCGGAGGCAGTCAAAACGGAGAGCCAGCGCTCGGCTGTTGGAACGCTTATTCCGACATCGCGGGCAAATGAGGAGAGATTGAGGAGATGCCCGGTATTCGCCGCAGCAACCGTCATAAAACGCAAAAACTTTATCTCGTCGCCGACTTGGGTAAGGTCCCTCACATCACGCTCTATGTATGTTTTTACATAAGACCCATAGAACATCTGGCGGTCAAATTCAAGGTTCGCGCATAGTTCGGGCATACCGCCTCTATGGATAAAATCCCATATATCATCATACGAAACGTCCGTATTTTTCCGGCCGCGTTTCTCAAAGTAATCCTTAGTCGGTAAGAAAACGTCCGAAAAAACCTCCCCTTTTAGTTCCCGTAGCGAAACTCCCAACAGATTGGCTATACCGAGCCGTCCGGCCAACGATTCGCTGACGTTCTTCATCATCTGAAACTGCTGTGAACCGGACAGATAAAATTGCCCCTTCTTTTTTTGGGCGTCAAGCAAAATCTTTATTTGTGGAAACAGCGTTGGCGCGTATTGTATCTCGTCCACAAACACCGGCGGCGGATTGTTCTTAAAGAATGTCCCGCTC
>LIUJ01000065.1 GCA_001462255.1 Fibrobacteria bacterium GUT77
CGCTCGCAATGACGGTCATTGCCTTCGGCGCGATAAACATCGCCTCGATAAACACGGTGCGAGGAGCGAAGCGACGAAGCAATCCGGTAGAAAATATCAATGAAAAACTGTTGTACCAATATAACATCACTTTAATCATAGGAGGTTGTTATGCGTATCAGGAAGTTTATTTGCGCGGCGGTGTTGGCGGCGTTCACCTGTGTTAGCGTGGGCGGTTGTTACGGTAAATACGCACTATTCAATTCCGCGCACAAGTTCGGCGGACATCTCGGCGGTAAGTGGGTTGGAGCCGTGGTTAATTTGGTTTTCTGGGGTGTCGGCGTTTACGGGATATGCCTGCTTGGGGATCTTCTTATTTTCAACACGATTGAATTTTGGACCGGTTCAAATCCGGTCGCTATGGGCGATGTCTACCAAGAAACCGACGAACATGGGAACAAGATTTACGCGGTGAGGAATACCGACGGAACGCTCTCCGTGAGTGTGACGGACACCGCCGGTCACAAGGCCGATTTCACGTTGGAGCGCGATGCAAATGTTGTTCGTATCATTGATACGAACAATGACGTCATCGCCTCACAGATTCTTGATAACGATGGCGAGATAATCGCGCAGGTCGCCGCTCGGTAATTTTGACAACGTTTTTTATTCATACAATAAAAAAAAGGCGGGTCTTAAAAGACCCGCTTTCCTATAAAAACGGCTCGGTAGAGATCACTTCGCCCGTTTCCCGGGCCCCTTACCCTTTATGAGTTGTTGCAACGAGGTGCCGTCCACATACCGGTCGATTACCTCGTGCAAACCTTTCCAGAAACCCAGCGTCGGGCAGAAGTCGGCGCGATTGCAATTGAAATCCGGATCCGCCAAACACGCTACCGGCGCCAGCGTCCCCTCCGCGGCGCGGAGGATCTCGCCTACGGAATACTCCTTAGGCGTCTTGACTAAAGTGTAGCCGCCCTGTGATCCGCGGCCACTACGCAGCAGTCCCGCTTTTGTCAACTGCGAGACGATCTGCTCCAAATACTTCACGGAGATGGCCTGACGCTTTGACACGTCCTTTATAGGCACAAACCCGACACCGCAATGCTCCGCGATGTCGATCATCATCCGCAGCGCATACCGACCCCTTGACGAAACTGTCATTGACTTTCCCCTTTCTAATGAGTTCCAATTATTATCGTTACGGCGGCTCTCGCCGCCCATACAGAATACGTCCATCTCCACACAATTATTATCATAGGATTGAAACACGTCGAAAATCAACACACTATTCGGCTATGCTTAAACATAACCGATACGTTTTATCGCGTTTGACAATCACTCGTTTTGCGTAAGCAACCACGCCACAGCCTCGTCCCTGTTTATAAACGGCGGCGCCAAGTCGCGCTCCGCTTTTTTATATATGCTCTTGGCCACCATCCGCGTGATCCCGTTTATACTGACAAGCGCCGAGGCTATTACGTAAGGCTTGTTGAATACTATCCAATCGGAACATATCTCCTTGGTCCGCGTATCAAAGAACGTCACGCGGCTTGTGATAACGTACACCGACTTGGGAGGATATTTCGTTATGACATCCTTTGCCGCGGCGGCAAACCGCTCGACCTGGTCGTTGTCCGACAATCCCGCGATGTTAAAATATATGAAATTCTTACCGTCCCGCTGAAATTCCTCAATATTGTTTTTGATATAATCTTCCATAATATACCATTCTCCTTGATTTTATTGTTTACAAACGTTGTCCCCAAGCATGTTTTCAACAAGCACCAGCGCCTGATCGTACTCGCAAATCAAAATCTTGTTCGACACCCGCTCAAGCATCTCACCGGTCTCCGCGTCCAAGGGCTCTCCGAGCAACGCCGACAGCGTATTGTCCGCGGCCTCAATGTCAAATTCCACGAGCGCGTTCCGCAACTTTACCAAGTGCTCGTTTATACTCTTCGTGTCGGGCACTACGGCGTTCGCGACCGACTTGTTTTCCGGCGCCACCACGTAACGGATGTTGCTAAGCAGCGTCCTGAACTCGTCCGCAAACGTCTCGTGATTCTTCCTTATGTAGTTCAAATTCTCGTTCTTCGCCGCCAACTCCAGCGCCTTCGCGAAACTCGACAGCTTCACGGCTCCCACGCTCGCCCCGGCGCCCTTGACCGCGTGCGCGCACGCGGCGTAATTCTTCGTGTCGCCCCGCTCGAAACTCTCGGCCAAACGCTCCAACTTCTCCGTACCGTCCTTGTAAAAGGCCGAAAGCGCCCGCAAATAGTTGCGCTCGTTGCCGCCGGTCATCTGCACGCCGACCCGCACGTCTATCCCCGGTATCTCAAAGGACGGTACGTAGTCGCCGCCCTCCTCGGAGACGTAGGGCATCTTCTTCTCCTTGGGCAACCACGCGTCCAAAATCGCGTTGAGCTTCATAGTCTCTATCGGCTTCGCCAAAAAATCGTTGAACCCATTTTGCAAAAACATCTCCCTAACGCCGGAGACCGCGTTCGCCGTCAGCGCCACTATGGGCAAACGCTTGTACTCGTCTCCCCCCAAACCCCTTATTTTTACCGTAGCCTCTATCCCGTCCATCTCCGGCATCATGTGATCCATAAAGACGATGTCGTACTGCTTCCCCATCACGAGTTCTATAGCCTCCGCGCCGCTCTGGCAAACGTCTATCTGCATTTTGTAGGGCAACATGAGCCCCTCCGCCACACGCAAATTCGTTATCAGGTCGTCCACAATCAATATCCGCGCCGACGGCGCCATAAAGGGCGCCGCCCCCTGCGGGTTCTCGGCGTAAACCGTATCCGTCACGCCGTTCAGCAAATTCGCTATGGAAATGGAGTGCGCAGGCATCTCTAACGTCTTCACCCTATCCGTATTCACCGCGCTCTGACCGTATTCGGCCAAGAGAACAACCACGGTGTTTATACCTAAATTTTTAACTATCTTCTCCGTGCTCTCAAAGAGAAACGAAGAAACGAATACGTGCGTGTATACGCCTTTATTGAGCTCTTCCAAAAACTGCGACTGATTCGACACGAGTTTGCACTTCACCCCCAAATTATCTATGGAACATATTATCGAACTGGAATACGGCAACCGCGTCTCGTAAATCAAAACGTTCTTGCCGCTCGGATCGTCGACCCGCGCGAAGCGCTCGTAGACGGTGAATTTCTGCGGCACGCGAACGGTAAACGTGCTACCCTCACCGTAAACGCTGTACACGTCTATGCTGCCGCCCATCGCCTCGCACAGGTTCTTGGTTATCACGAGGCCAAGCCCGGTACCCTCCACCTCCCTATGCGTAACCTTGTCCAACTGAACGAAATCGGTAAAAAGTTTGGCGTGATCCTCCGGCTTTATCCCTACACCGCTATCGGATATGTCGAAAACCATCGTCACGGCGTCGTCGGACATATTCTCGCAACTCGCGTGAATGGAGATAAAACCCCTGTCGCAATATTTGAAGGCGTTGCTCAGCAGGTTGAGGAGCACCTGCCGCATCCGTATCTCGTCGCCTATCAGGCGACCCGGAATATCGCAATCCATATTCACCGTGAAAAATATCTGCTTGTCGACCACGCGCATCCTTATTATGCTTATCACGTCGTTTATGAGAGAGGCGAACTGGTACTCGGTTTCCACGATTTCAAGCTTGCCCGACTCGATCTTGGAGAAATCCAAAACGTCGTTTATGATTGCCATAAGGTTGCCGCTGGCCTGCCTTATGCTTAGGGCGTGCTCGCGAACGAGTCCCGAAATGTGCTCCCGCAGTATGAGCTCCGCCATTCCGGCTATGGCGTTCATAGGCGTGCGTATCTCATGGCTTATCTTGGCCAAAAAGTTCGTCTTAGCCCTGTTCGACCGCTCGGCGCTTAGCATGGCCTCGTGGAGGGTGGTCTCGTCGTGCATGGTCAGAATCACCCCGGTCGTCTTGCCCGTTCCGTCTTCCTTTATGGGAATGATGCTAATCTCAAAGTAATACTCCGCGCCGCGCGACGTGGCCGCGAACTTGCCGAACCGCTTAGCGATACTCGAAGACAGAACGCCCCGCAACTCACTCGTAAGCGCCGACACCCACTCCACCGGCATTATCTGCAATAACACCGCCGAAACGTCTTGCCCCGTGATGGCGTCCACGTTTATCCCCAAGGCGCGCATGGAGTTTTTTGTGCCGAGCACGTACATCAGATTCGCGTCAAGAACGAGAATCACGTCGGTGGTATTGCCGAAAATCAGGCGCATATAGGTGTCCTGCTCGCTCTTCTGCTTCTTTATGGACTCGTATATGCTCTTCTGAAAAACGGCGTACTGCTCGTAGGAGGCGACCAAATACTCCGTCTCCTTGAGCTTGCGGGACAAAACCTTGTTCTCCTTTTGCAAGGCGGCAATGTCGGTTTGTTGCGATTGGACGTCATTTATATTGAGATTATCGGACATTGTCGGGTTTCTCCGGTTTAAAAGACGCACGCGGCCAACGTTTGGCTGTGATCCTGATTAAACGCCTTGGTTTCCGTCACTTTAGTAGGGCACATCTCGCCGGAACCGTAAGCGACCGTGTAAACAAAGCCGTCTCCCAAACCGCCGATTATGGCCGATAGTTCCGCCATTGGCTCACCGAGCAGGCCAAACCGCCTGCCTATGCACGAATACATAATCACCGTTCCGCCGTCGTGGTCTTGCTTTATCTTCTCGCAAACGCGCGACGCCGTTTCCACCACGCCGTCTTTGGTGTTGAAGGCTATTGATATTGCCGCGCCCACTAAGAGCGGGCCGGCGCAGTAGACGGCCTCGTTGTCTACCATAAACGGAATGCGTGTGATGTTGGCGGCACCCTGGTCGTCGGCGTGCATGACGATAAGGCTCGACAAAAGCCCCACCCCGCCGTTGCGCCAGCCGCCCGACTCCGCGCACAAAAAGCCTATCTGCCTGAAAAACTCCGGCGCCTTGATGTTGTTCACCTTAAGCAACCTGATCCCGTCCACCTCCGTTATCACCCCCACGCGCGGCATGATTATGGCGTCCTCCGTAACGGACGCTATGTAAAATTTCGGCGACACGTTACCCGACACCAAGAGCAGGGCCGGCCTGTCGTTGTAAAGCTCGCCGTCGACCAAAATCCGCGCATTCGTTTGCGGGCGCACGTTCTGCTTGTCGTCGTTCGCCACCGCGCCGAATACAGGCAAACTCGGAGCTGCCTCCGAAACGGCGGCCGTGAACTGGTACTGGCGCGGGGCAAGGAAGAATTGCGAGTAAAGGAGGGCCAGCTTGGGTTCGGAGGGCAGGCGCCCGCAAAGCTCCCCGTAGCACTTGCGCACGGCCCCTTGCGCCGCCTCTACGCTACAATCCTCCGGTATAGGGTCGCTCGCGCCGCAGGCAAAGGCGCAGTCGTCGCTCGTAAGCACCAAAACCGACAACATATAGGTATCCGCCTCGGCGCAAGCGCAGTGCGCGACGGTGGTCATCCCCACGCTCGGAAAGGGCAATGCCCGCGCCACGTCGCGGAAGACGCCGGAGGGGACGCTCTCCGGGTGCGCCGTTACGATACCCACGGTGTTTTTGAGTAGCGGCAGAGACGCCACGCCGTCAACGACCTGCCTCACGGCCGCCGCGCCGTCGTCTATCTCCCTAACCGCAATCGTATATGATTTAATCATAGTCGTTCCTGATTATAATACAATGTGCAATTAAAATCAACGATTATTTACGTCAAATTCACGGGACGATTACCATCGTCCCCTACAATGCCTATTGTCGTACAAATTAATCGAACGGTTATTTTAGACAACGTAGACTGTAGGGGCGACCATTACCGTTGAATAAAAACCAACGTTTAA
>LIUJ01000066.1:0-382 GCA_001462255.1 Fibrobacteria bacterium GUT77
CGGCGGGGCTTATCATCGGCGTAATGACGTTGACCTTGCCGTTCGGCTCGGCTTCGGGTTCGGTCTGTTCGAGTACGGCGCGTACGGCGGCGAACCAACCCTCGTTATGCGTGCCGCCGTATCCGGGCGACGCGACGTTTATTATTTTGACGTTCACATCGGGGTTTTGCGCTAAAAACTTTTTGACAATGGCGCCCGCGTCCTCGCCGATGGTCTCAGCCAGGCAGGTGGTGCAAACGCCGATAACCTCCGGCGCGTAAAGGTCGATCATGTTCCGCAAACCCTTGAGCAGGTTCGCCTCGCCGCCGAACACCGTCCCCTCCTCCGTGAGCGACGACGAGGCGATGTCCATGGGTTCGTTGTAGTGGGTCGCTATGTGCCG